>NZ_CP110343.1:21822-321822 GCF_034359305.1 Candidatus Fokinia cryptica
GAAAAAGAAAAGCTAAAGACAGTATATGAGAGATTGGAGGTAGAAGGAGAAAAACTTGTAAGGATATTACAGGACTCACGAGAATATATAGAAACACATCCAGAAGTAAAAACTGAGAAAGAGAGAATGACATTATTGGCTCATAAAATGAATGAGTCATTTACTGAAGCAGATATACTACATAATAAAGCAGATAAAAAGGAAATAGAAGGTAAATATGAAGAAGCAGCTGAGCTTATGAAGCAACAAAGAATCCTTGTCGAAGAAGGTGCTAGATTTGGTGAAAAGATGCGTGATCTAACAGCAGTGATTGTCGAAACATCAAAATTGTCCGATAAAAATGTTACAATGAAAGGTCATGAGAAAATTGCAGATAGGATGTATACTTCGGTACACGTTCATGATAAAAGCAGCTTATTTATCTATAGTTCTGAAAAATTTGCAGAGGCGTTAAAATTATATGCAGGTAATATATATTTCTGTAAGCCTAGATATGTTGGGCATTATAATCCCGCTATATTTAGTGGAGAAAGAAAGAGTGAGATAAAAATTCTCCCTATGTGTACGCGAAACTTACCAAATTGTTGTCCAGGCAATGAGATGTCAATATTCGACGTATTCCATCCTCATTTTAATTTTGACGAGATAGATATGCTCTCACTTACTCAAGGTAATGTTGTATATACTAATTATGATGGTCAAGTTGAATATTCTACTGGCATTGATGATGCAATAAGTATTCTTTCTGATACTCAATAAATCCTAGAAATTTATCAATCTCCACAAAAATATTATCCTTCTTGCTTGGTATTATACAGTCCCACCTAAATGACTTACAGTTCTTAATTTTTATCTCTTGTCAACACCTATATTTTCCTCCCTCACCTTAGATCTCACAACTCAATACCTTCTCCATACTGATCCTTCTATCCTCCTCTTTCCTTTTATATTCACTTTTTAATCCTTTCCATCTAACTCTTTTTTTTTATGTATTTCCTACACTCCTCCTTATGCTTTCTCTTTATTAATTATAGCATCACTTACTGCTTGTGGCACAAATTCATATGAATCAAACACCATTGTATAATTGGCTCTTCCCTGTGTCGCAGATCTCAAAACACTAACAAAACCAAACATAGTCCCAAGAGGAACCTTAGCAGTGATCACTTTTCCACTGTAATTATCTTCAATTTCTGTTATTCTACCGCGTCTGCTATTTAGTAAGCCCATTACATCTCCCATAAAATCAACAGGAGTCACCACCTCAACTTTCATTATCGGCTCCAAAAGCCTAGGACTTGCCTTAGCCATCCCCTCTCTGAAGGCTGCTTTTGCGGCAATCTCAAATGCTAATGCACTAGAATCTACATCATGGTATGCTCCATCGGTAAGCACAGCACGAAAATCCTGTAACTTATACCCAGCAAGTACCCCATTTTCCGCAGCATCATATATACCATGCTCAATTGCTGGAATGTACTCTTTCGGAATCGCTCCTCCAACGATTTTATTCTCAAATTTTATCCCTGTCTCGCCATTCTCAAGTGGTGCGAATGTAATAATAACACGTGCAAATTGCCCTGCACCACCTGTTTGCTTTTTATGTAAATAGTCTACAGTATAACTCTTAGTAATTGCTTCACGATAAGCAACTTGAGGCTCTCCATGTCTTACTTCTAAACCAAATTCTCTTTTCATCCTATCAAGAATAATATCGAGATGTAGCTCTCCCATACCTGCTAATACTGTCTGACCTGTTTCGTGATTCACTTCAACTCTTAAACTTGGATCTTCATTACTAAGTTTATTAATCACCAAACTCATTTTTTCTTGATCTGCCTTGTTTTTTGGTTCTATAGAAATTTTTATCACACTCTCTGGAACTTCAATTTTTTCTAATATTACTTTTGAACCTGCTTTTGAACATAAAGTATTACCCGTACTAGTATTCTTGAGGCCTGCAAGAGCTACTATATCTCCGGCTTTTGCACTTTTTATATCCTCTCTCTCATTAGCGTGCATAAGCAATATTCTACCAACTCTTTCATCAGAATCTTTAGAGGTATTAGTCAGTGCAGTACCGCTTTCAATAGAACCGCAATAGATTCGTACAAATGTGATTGAGCCAACAAATTTATCATTCATTATCTTAAATGCAAGAGCGACCGTCTGCTCTTTTTCAGAATGAGAAAATTCAACTTCTTCATTTTTCGCAACTGTCAAAGCTTTAATAGGTGGTAGATCTAAGGGACTAGGAAGATAATCCACAACAGCATCTAATATCATCTGCACTCCTTTATTTTTAAAAGCACTTCCACAAAAAACGGGAAATATAGCACACTTAATCGTAGCACGACGTATACATTTTTTTATTTCTTGAATGGTTATTTCCTGCCCGTTCAAATACTTTTCGAAACACTCTTCGTCATACTCTATTGCACTTTCTATTATCAGACTACGAAACTTTTTAGCTTCTTCCAACATATGATCGGGAACTGGAATTTCATCAAACTTAGCACCATTATCATCACTACTCCAACGAAATCCTTTAAATTCTACTAAATCCACTATTCCAACGAATTGATCTTCCGTACCAATAGGAAGCTGCATAAGCACTGTCTTCACTCCAAATCTATCATTCATCATGTCAATACAACGCATTAGGTTGGCACCTATCCTATCCATCTTATTTACGAAGCATATTCTCGCTACATTATGCTTATTTGCTTGTCTCCAAACAGTTTCTGATTGAGGCTCAACACCACTCACAGCATCAAAGACAGCTATAGCTCCATCTAAAACACGCATAGACCTTTCTACTTCGATGGTGAAATCTACGTGTCCCGGCGTATCAATTATATTGATTCTATAATCAAGATTATTCATTTTCCAAAAGCACGTGGTAGCAGCTGAAGTTATAGTAATTCCTCTTTCTTGTTCTTGCACCATCCAGTCCATGGTAGCACTACCATCATGTACTTCACCAATAGAATGAGATTTCCCAGTATAGTAGAGTATTCTTTCAGTAGTTGTAGTCTTTCCTGCATCAATATGAGCAGCAATACCTATATTTCTATATCTTTCGGAAGGAACATTAACACTCATCGCAATAAAAAAATCAAAACTTTTATAATCTCCGTACGAAACGAGATTACCATTTCAGGTGAGCAAAAGCTCTATTAGCTTCAGCCATTTTATGTACTTCTTCGCGTTTTTTCAATACAGTACCACGAGATTCTACAATCTCAGCAAAACATGCTGCCAGAGAAGCCTTCATTCCACCTCTCTTTCTGTTATTTCTAGCTTCACTAATAATCCACCTCATTGCAAGAGCAATACCACGACGTAAACTAACTTCATGAGGTACTTGATACGTAGCTCCTCCTACTCTTTTAGAGCGTACTTCTACTAAGGGTCTCGATTTCTCTATACACTCTGAAAACATGACAAGTGGCTCGATTTTTTTCGACTCAGCAACTTCTTCCATTGCTTCATAGGTTATAAACTGAGCTTTTGCCTTTAAACCGTCGTGCATCATGTAATTTATAAATCTTTGAACTACAGAATCAGAGTATCTGTGATCCTTTGGTATCTGTCTTATCTTAGCACGAGAACGTCTAGACATAGTAAAGAAATTTACTTATTAAACAAAATTAACTTTTAGGGCGCTTCGCACCATATCTAGAGCGAGATTGCATTCTATTTTTCACACCTTGCGTATCTAAGGTACCACGCTCTACATGATAACGAACACCTGGCAGATCTGGCACACGTCCACCTCTTACAAGAACAACGGAATGTTCTTGTAAATTATGTCCTATACCTCCTATGTAAGCTATCACTTCAAAGCCAGTAGTAAGTCTAACACGAGCTACCTTACGCAACGCGGAATTAGGCTTCTTAGGAGTAGTAGTATACACCTTCGTACAAACACCACGTCTCTGAGAGCACCCACACAGAGCAGGAACTTTTGACTTCCTTTTCTTGTTTACTCTTACTTTATTTCTTATGAGCTGATTAATCGTTGGCATAAATTCATTTAACCTTTCGCGTATTACTCTTTTTCAAAACGACGCCATTACCAAAATCCCAACTCTGCTTATCTTTATAAAACATCGGAACAACGCATAATCTGCCGTCAAGAAAAAACATTCTCCTAAATAGGTAATACATTACTACTGTGAATGTCAAGCCTAAAGTACTAGTAAGTAGCATTACAGGCACACTATTCGTGATTTTATAAGCAACAACTGATGTGAATATAAATGCAAGTCCGGAAGTAAAAGCTAGATAATTCATGATTTGAATCATAAGACCAGTTTTATATGAATATACCTTATCCAACTCTCTTTGCCTTTTTACGTTTTGAAAAACCATTTGTACTAATGTTCTAGAGATACCAGGACATATCTCTTCATAACTTTCTAGAAATGCTGGAGATGGGAAAGCACCAAGATTAAGTCTTTTTATCTCATAAACTAACTCATCTATATCCTTTGCACTACATTTATCACGATATGTTTTATTCATTTTTTCCCTGTTTTTGTTTAGCTATTTGCTTTATTCATATGGAATAATATTAATGAGGCGTCCTATATCTTTTTACCAACGAAAACACTTTATCCAAATACAATATAAAAATATTATTTGCAAAAACACTACACGCAGTAATTAAAGGATCTAACACTATATACAACATGGTAATCACCATGCCAAGTGTTTCATCAAAACAAAGATAATTTTCTAATATAGGTATCATCACAATAATAGTGCCGCCTGGTACTCCCGCACCAGAAAATTTGGTTAAAACAAACCATATAGTAAAAAGCATATAACTAGAATATGACGGCATCACAAAACCGTTTGTCAATAATATAGTAATGGCTAAAAGTGGTATAAATATTGCATCTCCAATCATATGAGTGGTAACAGTAGCATTAGCGGATGCTACACATAATTCCTTATTGCGAGTACCATTTTCTATATTTCTTATTGTAAATGGCAGAGCAGCTAAACTAGACATCGTACAAAATGCTGTCATTACTGGTACAATCGCACCTGCTATATTTTCCTTCCAATTCCTCAACGGATCTATTAATAATGTTCCTCCAAATATAGCAAACAGATAACAAGTAATACTAATACAACTTATAATCATGAATTCTCCACTAAATTGCATCAGATCATAGAACGTTTTTTCATACACTAACTTCATCACAAAGCCAGCAACAAACAGTGGTAACAATTGAAAAAATAAATTACGCAAAAAGAATACGCATGCTTTTTCGACATAATTAGTTACTTGAATAATAAAAGCGTTAATACTTATGTACCATTTTTTTCTAATACCTAACTTCCCAAAAATTACACATAAAACACTCGCTAAAAAAGCTTCTCCATTAGAAAGGGATTTTATCATAGGAAGTATAAATGCTGGCTTCAAGCAGCCATCATTCGATATCTTTTGCAACAACATATCACTAGTATTAGAAGCAAGAAATGAATATCCTACAATTCCAGCAAAAGTCACCGCTAAGAAATTAGATATTATTATAGTGAGTAGTATTACAAAAATAAAAACAATACTTTCCGTCACTATTCTGGAAAAAGCTTTATAAATAGAAGAAAAAATTACAAAAGGTATCACGCTCATTAAAATATTTTTAAGAGCTATACTAATACCAAGTAATATCTCTTTACAGCTAAGTGAAATGATACTTTCACATGTTACTATTACTATGCATAGCAATACAGTTGCAAGAATCGGAAAAAACTTCAAAAACAACATAGTAAATGCCGGATAAAATATTATGATGTGAATACTTATAAACAATCTAAGTATCTAAAGCACTAGAGTCTACCTGCTTTTTTAATCTATTTTCGAATATGATATCAATTATTTATACTACCTTTAAAACAGAACATGATGCAAAAGAACTAGCAATGAGAATATTGCACGAAAAGCTTGCATTTTGCGTTAACATGATACCGAAAATCACTTCTTTTTATATTTCCGAAACTGCAATACAAAATAGTGAAGAAGTTGTTCTCATTGTAAAGACTATGGAAAAATATGAGGATGAGCTCATAAGATTCATTTCAAAACATCATCCTTATGATATTCCTTTTGTAGCAAAAATAGCTTCAATCTCTAATGATAAATGCAATGATTTATACGTAAGTTGGCTCAAAACACTTGAATTAAGCAATATTTCTTAATCTGCATTTATTACAACTATGAAGTCGACACATCCTTTCAATAATACGATAACTCTGATGAGAAGATTACCAACATTCGGTAATAGATCTGCTCAAAGAGTACTTCTGCATCTCACCGAAAATAAAAACTTACTCAGAGAAATAATCACCGCATTGCACATTATAGATGAAAAAGCTCAAAAATGTGATATATGTTGCAATATTGACGTTGAAAATCCATGCTATATATGCAGAGATGAACGGAGAAATGACTCCGTAATATGCATAGTGCAAGACGTAAATGCTCTCTGGGCTATGGAAAAAGCACATGCTTTTAAAGGAAAATATCACGTCCTTGGAGGACTATTATCAGCATTAAATAATGTTACTCCTACATCATTACCTATAGAACAATTACTCTCTAGGATTGCTAACGATTCAGTAAAAGAGATAATAATTGGTATAGGTGCAACATTAGACGGACAAGTAACATCACATTATATATCTGGTATTATAGCAAAAAATAATTACAACATAAAAGTATCAAAAATTGCATTCGGTATACCAATGGGAGGAGATTTAGATTATATGGATGAAAGCACTCTGAAAGTTGCCTTAGAAATGCGTACAAATGTCACACCAGTATAAACGACGATGAATTACACTAAATATATAATATGCTTTATTGCAGGCATACTTCTTACTTTAGGGTTTGCACCATATCATTCTTTTACAAGTACTCCAGTAAGTTTTTTTACGCTCTTTTATTGCATCTATTTTTGTAATAAAAGCCATACTGAAGCATTCAAAAGCGGTTTCTTCTTCAAT
The DNA here is from genome assembly GCF_034359305.1 of Candidatus Fokinia cryptica. Lineage (NCBI taxonomy): Bacteria > Pseudomonadati > Pseudomonadota > Alphaproteobacteria > Rickettsiales > Candidatus Midichloriaceae > Candidatus Fokinia > Candidatus Fokinia crypta. The sequence continues at coordinate 28,849 of NZ_CP110343.1, forward strand.
TTAGGATATCTATACACCAGTCTATCATGGCTGAAAGATCCACCATTTCTAGCAATACCGGAACAGAAATTAGTATGCTACTTACTAGCAGTTGGATTATTCACAATAGCTATTCCAACATTAGCACTGTTTCAAGGATTATGTGCAGTTGTTTTTTATCATTTGGAAAGATATACGACAAAGAATTCTAAACGTATAGCAATAAATTCAATAATAACATTTAGCGTTCTATCAGTAGCATTCGAAGATCTAAGACACTTTATTTGTATAAGATTTCCGTGGAATCCACTTGGTCATATTTTACTAAATTCTAGAATTCTTAAACAATTCATCTCATCAGTTGGAAGTTGGGGAGGAGGACTATTAGTAATATTTTTCTCAATTTTCATCCCAGCTCTTTTTTTAGGAATGCTCGATAAGAAAGATAACAAAATGTATATCTCTATATTATGCTTGCTGATTTGTTCACTTTTAGCTCAATACATTGGTATATCACAATACCAAGAAAATCATACTAACTTACTCCAAAATGCGAAAATCCACATCATACAACTCAACCATCGCAAGGAAGTTAATATATCAAATTATGAATCATTGTATAAACTGAATAATGCAACACATACAGTATTAAAAAATAATACTCGAAACCATAACATAATAGTTTTTTCCGAAAGTGCTTTTCCATTCTTATTATCTAGAGATACTCCATTTGTTGAATGTGTAGAATGTTTATATGGTAACCTCGAGCTAATAATAGGAGCAGATTCATACTCAAAGCATCAGATAGGACAACGCGTAAACTACACGCATTATAACTCCATGATACATATAGATCATTCAGGAAGAATTAAAACTATTTATGATAAACGAGCTCTTGTCCCGTTTGGAGAATATAATCCTTTAAAATTCATATTACAGTCTGTTTACCCTCTTGTATCTATTAACATAGAGGAATATACAGCAGGCTCTAGTAAAAGCACTATCATTATGGAGAATGGTAATATTAGAGCTGCACCATACATATGTTATGAAATTATTTTTGATTGTTATTATCTCGATAATGTTAAAGGAAATGAAAACGTCATTTTAAATATTACAAATGATATATGGTGCTCTGGTACCATAGGAATGCAACAACATTTCTCACACGCAATAACTAGGGCTTTAGAATATGGAAAATCAGTTATTAGAGTTTCTAATAATGGAATTAGTGCCATCATTAATCCACTTGGAGATGTAATAAAAAAGAGTGAAATGGATACGGAATGTATAATTTCCTCCGATATCATACCATCCACAAAAAATACTTTATATCCACAAATTGCATATCCTTTAAGAATATTTTTATATGTTCTCTTGATACTCCGAATTGGAATGCATTTCATCTCTAGAGATAAACATTATTTACGTAATGGTGATATAGTATAAGTGGCTAATACTTCCATATCTTGTCTTAACTGAGCTTCAATTGTAAAATATTGCTCAGTTATAGGATGTGTAAAAGATACAACTTTTGAATGCAAAAGTTGCCTTTTGACTTTTGATAAATCATTGGAAATTTGTTCGATTATTTGAACTTCATTAGTGTCACTTTCGGTCGCTAATTTTTGTAACCTTGCAATAAGATGCTTTACACATTTTTCTTTAGAATATACTAAATCTCCTATAACAGGATGACCATGCTCGCTCATATGTACTCTAATCTGATGCGTGCGCCCTGTTTCTAATTCGCATTCAACAGCACTAAATATATTCGATATATTTCCTAATACTCGGTAATTTGTGACAGCATATTTTCCATTTTCATTCTCAGCATTTTTCATCTTAACATTATTTGAGTTCCTATCTTTCACAATATAACTAGCAATCCTCATTACTGGAGGAATTGGCACTCCATATACAAAGCATATATATCTTCTTCTCATTTCCTTATTTCGTATTTTCTCAGAAATTTTATTATGAAATATTTCTGTTTTAGCAATGAGCATCACTCCACTAGTATCTTTATCTAAACGATGAACTATTCCAGCTCTAAAAGAATCACTAAATGATAATTGCAAACCCACAACACGAGATAATACATCGGTGAGAGTGATAATTCCCGAAGTTCCTGCTCCGTGATGAACTATAAGATTTGGTGGTTTATCTATGGCAAGAAAATGTTCATCTTCATAAAGTAATCGTATATCATATTCAGCAAAAATATCATTCATACTCTTCTTTAAAGTAATAGCATCTGAGATGTGATTTTTTGCCACAAATAAAATTTGTATGATATCGTCTCTTTTAACCTTATGGGATGACTTTACAATAACATTCTCATTACACGATACGAATCCACCCACAATTAGATTTTGCACTGAATTTCTAGAATAGATCGTACCATCGTATGCCGAAATCGTTTTGAGATTACAAAGTATGAATGAGTCTATTCTTAGACCAGCACTATCATTATCCACACATAACTTACATACCGCACTTTCATTCATTTATTCCACAAACTCAAGCTTACGTTGTACTCTCTCACGACCAAGTGCAGTAAGAATTTTCCATACCTCGGGACCAACTTCTCTTCCTATCAAGGTCTTTCTAAATACTTTAAAAAATTTCACCTTATCTAATCCAATTGCATCCTTCAATTCGTGCATGAACATCTTCGCTTTTTCCTCATCAAAGAAATCGTATTTCTGTATCAACGTTAAAGCTTTATCGGCAAATTCTTTACTCATGCAAAAACGTGATTCTATATTACCGTATAATGCTATCAACCATTCATACACATCTGAAAACGTACTCACTTCTTCTCTTACAATTCTCCAAAACATATCATTGTCGCCTTCTGCTTTTTCAACTAAGGAATGACCCTGAATACTCTTTTCTATATTATTCTTTACACACACATCGTGATATTCTCGAAAGGCTCTTATAAAAATACTATTACTCATATTACGAAATAGAGCAGCGTTTAAAGATATAAGATTGCTTTTATCATAGCAAACATTACTCTTATTATAGCATTCTATACCAAAATCATTGATCAATTCATTCAATGAATTAGAAACATCTATTGTCATAGATGTATTGATCTTTGCTAAAAAACTATTGATCGCCATAGGATGAATTCCGTCTTCTCTGAGACCTTTAATATCAAACCCACCAAGACGTTTTGAGATTTCTGCATCATGTCCATAGAACAATGAAAGATGTGCAAAAATCGGTATATCCCTGATTTTTTTTCTATCATTAAAAGACTGAAAATCCTCTTGAGGCTTATATTTACTATCAATTTCTTTAAATTTTGCTAAGTTATCGCTTTGTTGCTTCAGTAAGCAGAATTTTCGATTCTTCAACATCACATCATCAGTAATACTTTCCTCTTCTCCTCTTTCCACAGCTCCTAATGCTTTGAATAATAGTATCTGAGAAGCAGTATTTGTAAGGTGATCCTCTCCTCTAATGATGTGAGTTACTCCATAATCATAGTCATCAACAACTGATGCGAAATTGTACAACGGATGATGATCTGACGTCATTATTATTGGATCGCTCAAAGAATTACTAGGAACAGAAATTGCCCCCTTTATCTCATCCATCCAAGTAATTTCGATATCATTCGGAATCTTAAAACGAAAATAGCCTTTTCTACCCTCAGCCTCAAATTTTCTTCTTTGTTCGTCCGTTAAGTGAAGTGATTCTCTATCGTAGATTGGTGGCTTTTTCTCTATTAAGCTTTTTTCTTTTTTTGCCTGTAACTCGTCCTTAGTTTCATAACACTTATACAAAAATCCTCCCTCGTATAACATCTGCACTACTTCCTGATACCTATTCCTTCTCGAAGTTTGAGTGAATTTATAATCCCAGTCGATACCAAGCCAAGATAAATCAGTCATTATTTGCTCGGTATAGCGCTCCTCCGAGCGAGTAGGATCTAAATCATCAACTCTTAATAACATATAACCTTTATGCGAACGCGCAAACAACCAAGTAATTAGTGCAGCACGTGCATTGCCAACGTGTATATAACCTGTTGGAGATGGTGCAAATCTTACAACTACTGCCACTGAAAAAATAACCTCAAACAAAAAACTATCCGTCTATATAATATCACCATCATTTTTCATGTTCTATATCTTTTTTGCTAGAAATCTATTGCACCTCTGTAATATTCCAATTTCTTCCTGACAATTAATGACATCTAATTCTTTTCTCTTTTTTTTAAAGGTATTTTCTGTGATCATAAAAATAATATTTGTAGCATTCTCAAAAGCAGATATTGGATCTTTTGTAACAATATGATTGCTTGAAAATAAAGCCATAAAAACATCGCCAAACCCACCAGGAATACGCATATCATGCATAGCAAAGTCATATGATTTAGTAGTAATCAAAAAATACTCACTTCCATCAAACATAAGATTTGATAATTCATGACCAACATCATGTAAAATACTTTTTATTATGATTAATTTTCCGTTATTTTTACCCTTCATTCGCTTATATAAACACATAGCTACTTTCTTCGCATCTTCTATATTTCTTATTTTCATTTCTGAAAGAAGTTCTGCTTCAAATTGATTAGGAGTGATCACATCGGCATACTTTAAAGCATTTTTCCTAAAAAAATTCACAACATCATCTTTCACAAATATTCCCCTTCCTATATCTCCCATTACTGGATCTATAAATATCGGTATTTCTAAAGAACATTGTGTGGATTTTTCTATCATTTCTAGCAAAGCATTTCCATTTGTTTCAGAACCAACGTAACCAGATACAATAGCACTAATATTTTGCCAAAAGCCCATTTCCCACAAACCATTTAAAATAACATTCACATCTTCGTGAGGAATTATTCTACCAAACGCTTTACCGTAGCCAGTATGATTAGTGAAATATACTGTATGTACTATAACTGGCTCTAAAAAATATCTCTGAAAAATAAAGGTTGCAGCACTGTTGCCTGCATATCCATAACAAACATGCGATTGAAATGATAATATCGTATGCATCTATTTAATTTAAATTTTTGTAAAAAATAGTATAGTTTGCGTCGTCCACAATTAGTTAATAGAAAAAACAATGAATAGAGCATTTCAATTAATTTTCTTTGCCATAATAGTCCTCATAATATTGGATGATGGTAAATACATGTCAATGCATGTCAAAGAGATACTATACACAATTAGTGTAAACGCGAAAGAAATAATATTATTCATATTACCATTCGGAATAATTACTCTCTTTGCCAAAAATACTGCTAAAATAGGTATGAATATGACGAAAATCGCAGCTATTGCGATAATTGGTATTGTACTGTCTAATACATTTGGAACCCTTTCAGCATATGCATTCAAAAGCATGATAAATAAAACATTCTCAGTGACTACACACGCTGATAATCCCGAGAAATTGAATGCTCTTTATCGCATGAAATTGCCTCAATCTATTCCAGCTCATCTCACAATAGTACTAGGTATTGCTATCGGAATAGCAGTAAAAAAAATAAATAATAGCAAGCTATTAGAAGGATTAGAAACTGTTTTGAAATACTTCTTCAGATTCATAAGGCTTATGATACCGCTTTATGTAATAGGAGGGGTATCTAAACTACAACATGATGGACTGATATCCATGTTGTCAGAAAATTTTCAGGATGTAATAGTACTCTTACTAGTTGCATATGCTATCTACTTATTTATGGTGGGATTCATATGTTTCCAAAGTCTTGACGAGATGTATGAATTTATGGGTAAAGTAATACCAATTGCGCTATTAGGAGGAGTAAGTATGTGTAGTATGATAACACTACCAATGCTACTTCAAACTCTTAAAAAGAAATACAATACCAATGAAATTACTGAAATAGCAGCTCCAATAAGCATCAATAATCATTTAATAGGAGACTGTATTACAATACCAATCATTAGTTTTATAGTTGGAAAAATGTATGGATTTCCTGCTATAGATATTTACTCATATATTATTTTTACCGTCTATTTCGTAATAGCTAAATTCTCAATATTAGCAATACCTGGTGGTGGAATTATTGTGATGCTACCAATTCTTCAGCATTGTTTCGGGTATGGAGAGAGAGAGCTTGCAACTATTACGGCATTATACATACTGTTGGATTTTCTCATTACTTTCGTTAACGTACTTGCCAATGCAATGTTTATGGTACTTCTGAATAGAGTTGTCATAAGAGTAAACTATAAAGTATTACGATGAGGGAAATAGTATTAGATCTCGAAACTTCTGGTCTGAATCCGGAAAAGGGCGACAAAATAATAGAAATTGCATGTATAGAAGTTCTAGATCGTAAAACAATTGGAGAGTCTTTCCATACGTATGTAAATCCGAATGTTACTATATCAGAAGAGGCTTTTAAAATTCATGGTATTTCAGCTGAATTTCTAAAAAAATACAGCGACTTCTCAAAGATAGTAGATGAATTTTTAGCTTTTATAGGAAATTCTGTACTGATAATACACAATGCGAAATTTGATATTAAATTTTTAAATCACGAGCTTGGGCAAATACCAAATAAAAGACTTATATCTAATAAAGTAATAGATACACTTCAAATAGCACGAGAAAAGTATCCTGGTGCACAAAACTCATTAGATGCTTTATGTAGAAGATTTTCTATATCATTAAATCAAAGAGAGAAGCATGGAGCTCTTATAGATGTCAACCTTTTAGCTCGTGTCTTCATGAATATGATGGCACCAACTCAAAATGAGATCTTACTGACTAGAACAATTCATACAGAAATACAAAAAGTACGAGACATATCAAAGATTCCTCTCTCAAAGGAAGAAAAACAAAAACATATCAATCTGATAGAGACGCTCGATTTAAATCTTTGGAAAAGAAAATAATCTTAATATTAATATTCTATGAAAAACTTTCTATCTTCATTTAGAAGTAAGATGCTACATCACAATATTGATTGTGCAATTATTACAAATAAAAAAGAAGACGTATTTTCTTCTCCAAAGAGCAATATTTTTCCAAATGTCGTATCACACACCATAAACTTTCAGTCTTCAAATTATATTTTTCTTCTCACGCACAAACATCTTACTATAATGGTAGATGGACGATATACATCGTATGCAGAAAGAGACTTCAAGCTTCAACAACCAATACACTTGCAAGAAAGTATTACAATACTCAACGTAACAACGCGCTCTTTCTTAGAAACACTAAATTCTTTATTATCTAACGAAAAAGCTAAAGTATGGTACGATGATAACAATACAACAATAAGTGAGCTTTTTCTTTACCAGAAATTCTCTAAATTCGACTTTATAGCTATACCAGATGATATATTATGTGCTTTTGAACATAAGAATCAGTTTAAGCAAAATATAATTTTTTTAGACAAGAAGACGAATGCTAGAATAGAACAAATACGAGATAAGAAAAATGCTAAACTTATATCATCAATAGAATCTGTCTCATGGCTTCTTGGGATCAGAGATATTGAAAATGGCTATAGCATTGCATTTAATGGAATGCTGCTAATAATGCCATCTATATATAATCAAAAAGATATCCTCTTTCAAAACGAATATGCAAATAGCGTATCGAATATTTCGTATGACGTGGTGCATATCTCAGAATTACAAAAAAATGTTGTAAACTTAGCAAACAATAACATCAAAATAGAAATAGAACATTGGTCTTTTCCTGCTAATCTTTATAATAAGCTTATTGCAACAACTTTTGAATATGCGCATTCTGAAACATTCATAAATAGTATCGATCTTTCAAAAAAATTAAGAGCAATAAAAACTCCGGAAGAACTAGAAAATATGAAAGTAGCTCACAAAAATGACGCTATTGCATTTGATAAATTTTTTGAATTCATCAACAATTTTAAAGGTACTAATTCTACCATTGAAGAAGATTTTTCTGATGCTTTACATAGATATAAAGCTGAACAACAAAATTATATCAAAGAAAGCTTTTCAACAATCTCAGCACTTAATGAAAATGCCGCACTACCTCATTACAATTATAAATTCTCCTTACAAAAACCTTCACTTCATACATATTGTAATAATTCATATAATCTATATCTCATAGATGCAGGCTCTCAATATACACATGGCACTACAGATGTTACACGTACTATATTGTTAAGATCTGCTCATGGAAAATTCTCAAAAAACGATTTGATAGAAATAAAAAAGCATTTTACCGTTGTACTAAAATCTCATATTATGCTTGCAAGTGCTATTTTCCCAGAATGGACAACTGGAGCACAATTAGATTCATTAGCACGCTACAACATATGGCAACAACATCTAGATTATCAACATTCCACCGGTCATGGAGTTGGATTTGCTTTAAATGTACACGAAGGACCATACTATATATCTCAAAATTGTAATGAAGCAATTGTCGAGAATGTAGTTTTATCGATAGAGCCTGCATTATACTTCACACAAAAATATGGAATCAGAATAGAAAATCTTTACTATGTGAAAAGATGTTCATCTCTATCTCCAATTGAAAGAAGCATGCTAAAGGAACAATTACACAGCTCTTATATGTGTTTCATTCCGCTTACTATAATACCATTCGACTCAAATCTTATAGAATATTCTATGCTTCACAAGGATGAAATAGCATGGCTTGAAAGATATAATCGATTTATCAATTTGATGAAAATCACTTAATTTTTCCAAAAATATTCCTTGCATCCAATACGGCAACTCCATCACTATCAATAAATTCATTTAAAGAAGTTAGATCGATGTTACTTTGGTAATTAGCGGGTCTTTTATCAGCACTTCTGAGTGCTTCAAAATCAATACTAATACCAGCAACTACATCTTCAAATTGCTTCAAAGCTGCCAACGGTATGGTGACGTGCTCTGTCAATTCGTCAAATGATGCGGTAACAGAAAATTTTTCATGAGAGGCCTTAAAATCCTGGCATGGATGTTGCAATGTAATCTTTAATTCGTATGGATATCTCTCCTTCAGAACAGGTGGCACTTCAACACCATGATGATGAATATCACATGTAATGTTAATACAAAAGTGCAAGACATCCTCTTTGTTTTCTATCATTTTTAATACATCAGTAATCATAAGACGTACTATGCTAGGATATAACTTACCATACTCAAATTTTTTTTTCATTATCTCTCTTTTTTACAATATACATATATGATAAGCATAAAAAGCTCAACATTTCAATTTATCTTATACATTCATCACACTTTAATTAGTATTTAAGTTTTGGATTTTATGATATCAACTAAAAAAATATTTCATTTAATATTAAGATTAATACGTTTCCTTTTAACCTTCATAAGTCCACCTTCATGCATATGCTGTAAAAGTGAGGTGCTAGATTACGATACTTTATGTGCTAATTGTTGGAATGATATCTATTTTATATGGAACTCACACTGTAAGTACTGTGGAGAAATAATAGAATATAATAGCCCTTTTTATTGTTTATGCGAGAAACAATATTTGATGCATGATAAAGAGGCATTTATACCTTTTGAAGAGTTATATGAGCGCAGAGAACAGTATACAATAATATGTCTCACTCTATATACTCATATCGTAATCAATTTAATGATATCATTTAAGAATAATGCTCAATACTTTATCCATATCTTACTTTCCAAAATATTCCTTATACATAGAGAAAAATTTGAAATGACTTCATTAGTAGTACCAATACCAATGCATGATAGTGCTGTTCGCAGAAGAGGATACAATCATACTGCTATAATGGCTAAAAACATCAGTACTTCTATCAAGAAACCGTACTTACATAACATTCTTATAAAACAATATAATAAAATACAAAAAACCCTATCGGAAAAAGATAGAGTGAAAAACGTAAAAAGTGCTTTTACAATAAACAGGAAATTATTACATCAAATAAAGAATGAGCACATATTACTAGTAGATGACGTAATGACAACTGGTGCTACAATGCAACAATGTACAAGCTTATTATTAAACAATGGTGCTTCTTTTGTCACAATCTTATCATTTGCAAAAACATAATAATTCATAACTTCATAATATGGATAGTACAATTTACGCTCTCTCTACTCCATTTGGTAAATCAGGTGTCGCCATCATCAGAATCACAGGAAGTCGTGCTATAGATGCTGCACAATTGCTCAAATGCACTACACATTCGAGAGATAGAACACTTTTTCGGACAAAACTTTTCTCACCCTCTGATGGTACTCAACTCGATGACTGCATGTATGTATATTTTCGAGCTCCTAATACATTTACAGGGGAAGATATAGTAGAATTGCACACACATGGTAGTATTGCCGTTATAAACGGAATACTTGAAGAATTAGAAAAAATACCTTTTTTAAGGAAAGCAGAAAGAGGTGAATTCACAAAACTTGCTTTCAAAAATGGCAAAATGTCACTATCAGACGTAGAAGCATTATCCGAACTACTGCAAGCTGAGACTAGTATGCAACGACGTGCAATACTGGCGCAAATGTCAGGAAAATTACATAAAACATATAAACGATGGCGAACTACTGTCGTAGAATGCATGTATAAAATGGAAGCATTAATAGATTTTTCATCAGATGAAGTACCAGAAAATGAGTTGCATTACGTTGAGCGCATAATTTTAGAGCTACAAAATGACATGCAAGAACATTACACGCATAGCAATAAATGCCGCACTATATTCGAAGGAATTAAAGTACTTATTATTGGCTCACCGAACGTTGGTAAATCTTCTATTATTAATCTTATTACCAACGAGGAAGTAGCTATAGTTTCTGAGATTCCAGGGACTACCAGAGATATAATTTCCGTATCTAAAGAAATTAATGGTATAAAATACACATTTTACGATACTGCAGGATTTCGAGAAAATAGTTCAGATACTATTGAAAAGCTCGGAATGCACCGTGCAATAGAATATTCTACATCAGTTCACATAATACTTATTGTGATAGATGCAACTACTAATATTGAAGAACAGTATCAACAGATAGAATCTAAGATACCTCTAGAAAATATAGAATTCTTACAAAAAGTGTTGCTTCTATATAATAAAAGCGATATATCAACTACACAAGAATGTAATATAGATATAATAAAGGCGATAAAAACTCGTATAAAGGATCACATTGAAGTACACTTCATCATTTTTTCCGCTAAGACAGCAACAGGATTATCTGAATTAATAAATGCACTGGAAAAAACATATATTGAGTACGACGATCTTACTCTTACGAGCAATCTTCGTCAGCTAGACGTTATAAAACACACTCTTGTAAAAATAAAAGAATACATCAATCTTCCAGTAACATACATCGACATAAAGGCACACCTAATAAGAGAAGTTGCAAAATCCCTCGAACTACTAATAGGTGAAGTGGATATAGAGGAGATATTAGACAACATATTTCACAATTTTTGTATAGGAAAATAGCACCATGATAGAAATTTAAAGATTCTACCACTTGCTTTTCACAAAAATATTAAAGAAAAAACCTAAGAAAGAAGACCACTCTTACTCTCTAGTACTTTATCTACTATACGAAATTTCATAGCTTCATCTGCAGACATAAAATTATCTCTCTCCATGGCATTAAACAAAACCTTTTCGCTATGTCCTGTATGTTTGGAATATAACTGAATCAGCATCTTTTTTACCTTCGCCATTTCAGCAGCATGAATCTGTATATCGGTAGCCTGCCCTCTATACCCTCCTAATGGCTGATGTATCATCACTCTAGAATTTTTCAATGCATACCGTTTTCCAGGAGCTCCTCCAGCTAATAACATTGAGCCCATAGAACAGGCCTGCCCTATGCATACTGTCATTACATCTGATGTGATGAATTGCATTGTATCATATATAGCCATACCTGCTGTTATAACTCCACCAGGTGAGTTAATATACATTGATATAGGTTTATCCGAAGCTTCGGACTCTAAAAATAATAGCTGAGCCACTATAACAGAAGCCATATTATCTTCAATTTGTCCATTAACAAACACAACTCTATCTCTCAGTAATCTTGAATAAATGTCAAAAGCTCTCTCACTTCTGCCAGATTTTTCTATGACAATTGGTACAAGAGTGTTTTCCATACTAAATATGCAATTTTTCTAAATATCTTAGAGATTAACTAAAAACGCACTATGACACAATACAAGATCAACAAACATACTATAAATTGCCATTCAGACTAAAAATATAGAATAATATAAAACAATAATTACTTACTATTATTTAGCCTAAATCTCGGCTTTTTTCTGTTACCATTATTATTACTGAAGTCTCCTTCTTTTTTAACGATGCCACTCTTTTCTTTATTGTTATTGAGTTCTGCTTTTACAGTTGTTTTACTATCATCTTCAGTAATAATGTGCGTTATAGATTCAGCAACAACTGCTACTACTACATCTCTAGCTATCTCTAGCATTAGAAATTTCTCATCTTCTCTTCTCAAGAAAATTCCCCTAATGCCATTTGCAAATATCACGCCAGTACCAGACTTCATTTCACTTACTGCTTTTTGATGTTCTTTAGCTTTTTTTTGCTGTGGTCTTACAATGAATAACCAAAATATCAGTATTATGATTACTAAAGGACCTATATTCACTAAAATCGTCGTCAATTCGTTTGATGACATAATCTATTTACGTATAAATATAACGAAATTTCTATTACTGCAGAAAGGTATACTATATCGGTAATTATTGCAATTACGTTCTGCAAAAGCTAAGTATTACGATATCAATAAGTAAATATAAGCTTCAAAATACCATGCTGTTGACACTAAATTGGTTAAAAAAGTATGGAAATCTACTCGTACAATGCGATGAATTAATTGATCGATTAGGACGAATTGGGTTTGAATGCGAGATACAGGAGAACTATAGAAAGCTATATAACAACTTCGTAGTAGGAGAAGTCATTGAACATATAAAGCACCCTAATGCATCGAATTTGTCTGTATGTTCGGTTCTCACTGAGAAAAACGGCTCTCCAGAACAAATCGTCTGTGGTGCAAGTAATGTCAGAAAAGGTAAAGTAATTGTTGCAAAAATCGGAGCAGTTATCCCTACAGAAAATGGTTTAACCATTGTCAAAAGGGTAATTCGAGATGTAGAAAGTAGTGGTATGTTATGCAGCATAGAAGAACTGGGAATTCCTGAATTTGCCTTCAAACCAAGAGCACAAATGGAAAAAAGTATTGGCGGTATTGTTATAATAAACGATGACGTAGCAACAGGTACACCGTTAGTAGAAGCACTCAATATCGACGACGTGCTAATAGAGATATCAGTACTACCAAATAGACGAAGCGACTGTTTAAGTATGATCGGATTACTAAGAGAAATGAATGCAGCTCAACTAATTAAGTTGCATGACGACTATCAGAAAATACCATCTTATTTTAAGACTAACGAAAAACTCGAAGTCAATAAGATATCAAAAATTCATGAAATCGATAAAGAATTATGCAAAAGCTTTATCGCGGTATCATTAAAAAATGGGCAAATATCCGAAGAAGGAGTAAAAACACAAGATATAAGGTTACTTATGTTTTGCATGAAAGCTTTATCCGATAACCCTATTGTAGACGTTGGGAATTTCTTTATGATGGAAAGCGGTATTCCCATACACATGTATGACATGGCAAGAATATCAGGAAAAATTTCTATCAAGAAATTTGAGAAACCTAAAAAATTTGTAGCGTTAAATGGTAAAGAGTATGATGCTACCGATTGGGGAGTAGTGGATGAAAGTCAACTTATTTCACTACCTGGTATCATGGGTTCTGATGATACTAAAATTACATCTGAAACTCGCAACATTCTTTTAGAAATTGCAGAATTTGAACCTTCTGCTGTACAAAGAGTCGCTAATTCAACAGGAATTATTAGTGAAGCAGCACTACGATTTATCGGAAAAAAAACTTGCTATAAATATCAAAACAATGAGGAAGAAATTTTTCGAAAAACTCTTATCAATCAATTTATAAATTTCTTAAGAAAAGAGTTTCATTTCTCTGTAGAAGGGATAGATAGTAGAGAGTCTAAAATGCCAGAATCTGCGAAAAAGATAATATCATTTTCACTCACAGAAATCGCATCTATTATAGGAATAGAATTGTCGGAGAAAATACTTGTCGATACTCTACACCCACTTGGTTTTTATGTAAAAAATATCGGAAATAATGAGTTTGAATTAAGTGTTCCATATTATAGGGTAGGTGATGTATCACATATTGAGGACATCGCAGAAGAAATCGCAAGATTCCTTAATTTAGATGAAATTTCCAACAAATTCGAAGGTATTAATGTGCAATTAACTCCTGAAAATTTAGCCATAACTTCAAACAATAATGAAGAAACAATAAAAAAAATATTACTGGCACGCGGTTTAAATGAGGCTATAACATGGAGCTTCATAAGTGAGGAAACTAGCAAACTGTTCTACAATAATAACCAACTTAAAATACAAAATCCCATTAATAAGGATTTTACAATTATGCGGCATAACATTCCTTCCAGTATGCTCGGTATGATTAAAAAAAACCTTAGTAGAGGTAATAAAAACATGTCTCTTTTTGAAATCGGGAGTGTTTTTGAGCAACATGAAGAAGTAAAAGAATACAAAATGATTAGCGGCATGAGAGTGGGAAGTAATTCCCAAAGGGAATACGATTTCTTTGATGTCAGAGACGACGTAATAGCCGTTATCAGTAAGTTCACAAATTTTGAGCAATCATTACTAAAGGACGACAATATGCTTCACTATAACTACGAATTAAGTAATGCAAATACTTCACAATATTATCATCCTTATCAAAGTGCTGTAATAACGTGTAATAACTCTATCGTGGGATATTGTGGTAGACTACACCCTACTATAGCGGAACATTATGAAGTCGACATCAATGTATTTTTATTCGAAATTTTTTATGAAAAATTAAATAATTTACAAGCTGCTACAGTTAGGAAAAAAACTTTTTCAGAATTTCAAAAAACAACAAGAGATTTATCTATAGGAGTTGTTTCTCAAATAGAATCTTCTTTGATAATTCAAAAGCTACATTCTTTCTGCAAAGATTTTGCTGTTATCAAAGAAATAAGATTATTCGATGTATATCAACCATCAACAGCAGATATTACATACTTTGGAATAAGATTCGAATTGCAAAAAGATAATGGTACTCTTTTGACTGAAGAAATTGATTCTATTCTGAATAAAATAGTTATCTTTGTAAAAGAACAGTTTTCAGCAGAAATAAGAGGATTGCAATGAATCATAATTAATCCATAAGTCTGTAGAAAATACCTAGATATCCACTAATTTTATAGTGTCCCCTTTCATGTCCAAAATCAGAACATCTCCCTCATCTCAATATGAATACATCTCTAAATTCATTAAAAATGAGCAACATAGTTGTTTCGAGAAAATTAGAGACTCAGCACCCGCTGAACTTTCACATATGCAAATCACATCGGTAGAAGGTTCTATATTACGATGGTTGGTAGCTACACAACAACCAACTTTGGCATTAGAAATTGGAACATTTGTCGGATATTCTACCGCATGGTTAGCAGATCATATGCATTATGACAGCACTCTGATTTCTATAGAAAAATCATATGAGAGACTTGAATTGGCAAAAAGAAATATAGAACGATGTCATTTTAAATGCGAAATACAATTACTTTTAAATGATGGTAAATCCAAAGAAGAAAGAGATGCAAACCTTAGAAAAATCTTAGAAAAATATGGTGACAACTTTGGACTTATATTTTGTGATGGAGCTAAAGCTGAGTATATTAATTACTTTCAAACAACATCAAAATACTTGAAAAAAGGTGGGTTGTTTATTGCGGATAATGTCACATCATTCCATTCTTGTACTTCTGATATCGGAAACGCTATAGATGCTTTCAACTCATATGTTTGCAGTAATGATGCATTCGATACAACCATCATCCCAACTTGTGATGGCTTAATGATTGCAAGGAAAAAGTAAACTAATTGTTACGAATTTAATTGTTACGAATTTCTTTAATAGACAATTAATAGAAAATGTTTTACGTTCACCCTACGGATTATTTTTTATACTTGCGATTACGCTGGAAGAATGAGCATTTTTTTTAAAGAAGTAACAATAGAAAATTATAAATTCTTTAAAACAATAGAAAATTATAAATTCTTTAAAAATAAAAAGATTCCTAATGAAGAGCGGGGAAGCGGCCTCACTGTCGAGCTGAACGTTCCTAATGGAAAGCGGGGAAGAGGTCTTACTGTCCTTATTGGAGATAATGGAACAGGTAAAACTAGTATATTAGAGGCTATATCCATCCTAGACTATCCTGCAAATATTGATGGTAGTGAGTTTCCTAATCGTCAGAGCTTGATAAAAATTAGTGCAATTAAGGTAGAAGTAATAGAGGGCAAAGTGTTCTCTTCCACTACCATTGAAACGACTGCTAAAATAATCGCTGAAACATGTCACGCTTTTTCTCGTAAAGGTAGAATATTCCAGAAACCTCCTGATCTTAAAAATGTAAGCATCCTCCTTTTCTGTCGCAACAAAAGGAAAGAAATTTCCGTCTCAGGATATAGAACGGCATTTCGGAAAATTATAGATGAGTTAAATCGGTGTTTTGACAAAAGTATCAGAGACATTGAACGAAACACCAATACATCTGAATTAGAAAAGGTAAGGAAAGAGTTAGAAGCTCTTTTTTCCGAACAAAAAGATATTCTTCAAAATTTTTTTTCAGAGTTAGAAGAGTATCAAGAAGGCGTTATGAAAGACGTTCGCCAAAAGATCAAAGAATATGAAGAGAAATTTAAGAAAATGGAAATAGATGATCATCGAATAGAGTACTACTACAATCATGATAGGCTTGCTATCCAGATAGATGAGATGATACGAGCTTACTTTCAAAAACGTAATGAGCTAGTAACTAGATTTGTCAGTGACTGTAAGAAACGAATCTTTATTCAAAAGCTTGGTGGACTAATAACTGGGCATGATATACTAATTAGGATTACAGAGTATGGTGAACCAATAACTGGATCTCTCAATGAGAATGATATACTAATTAGTCGAAAGCTTGGTGAACTAATAACTGGTTTTCTCAATGAGGATGATATACTAATTAAGATTCAAAAGCTTGGTGAGGAATTAATCGACCGCAACCATCTTTCTTATTGGGAACTAACCGACACCAGCTACATTCCTCATTGTGGACTAACCGATCGCAATCATCTTTCTCATCAGGAACTAACCAACCTCAACTACATTCCTTATTGGAAAAAACGAGAAAAATTGTTGAAATATTTTAATGAAATAGCAGAAATTCCACTATCAAAATATTTTCGTGCATATGAAGAACTCCACCACATATTTCTACAAATTCCTAGACTTCTTAACAAAAAATATATGTACAAAAATGAGAAGTATGCTCATATTGCCGAAAAATTTGAAAATATACATAAGATCGCACCATTCAATTTACTGTCTCACTTTGGTGAAACATCTCTTGCATTAAACACAGACACATTACTATCTCAAATAGATATATCAAATTTAGGATCTGGTGTTCAAATGCTAGCGGGATTACTTATCTTGAAACACATCCTAGAACCATCAAAGACGAAGAAAGAAAATGAGGAAGATGGAGAAATAAAAAGCACAAACTTCATCTACTTGATTGATGAACCTGAGCTACACTTACATCCAGAAGCACAAAACGCACTGATGGAATTACTGCTCGAAGAGTCGAAAACAAAACAAATAGTAATCTCCACTCATTCAATAGAACTGATAAGTAGGATATTTCGACCTATAAGAACCACAGATAAAGCTCAAAAGCAGAATAGTAAAAGCGGAGATACAGAAGATAACGCTCAATCTCAAGATCAGAATAATAAAAGCGAAGATACAGAAACGAAATCTCATGCACCAGTTAAATTCTACCTTTGTAAGAGAAACGATAACGGGAAGATAGAACTAACGGAACCATTACCAGAAAGTTCTGACTATCCTTATCCACTATCACGAGGAGCGATAGCTTTTCATGCTTTTGGTATCTGTACTACGGATTTCCATAATGAACTTTATGGTTACTTATACTCATTATATGAACCAGAAACACAAAAGGAAAAATATAAAACAGAGATGTTCGATAAAGAGCTGGAAAAATATAAAAAGATGCAGATAAAACGTTGGATAGAAATAAGTAATAAGAGTTATGATGTGACGATATGCACTTATATCAGGCATTCCATACATCATCCTGAAAACAACAAAAATGCCCCTTATACTGATGATGAGTTGAAATTTTCAATAGAAGGCTTGATAGAAATAATAAGGAAGAGAAAAAAAGCTGAAAAAACGAATAGAGAAGAACCAACAGAATCAGGACAAGCTAATAATTGATAAAGAAGCACAACGTACAAATTCCTACTAAAAGTATACACCAACTTTTTGTCGTAACTTTTTACAGAATTGTATGTATAGCTAACCATACACCAAAAGATAATAAGCAAGAGCCAAGATAAAGCAGTGTTCAATACTTACTGAAAGAAATTCAGTATTTTAGATGGAGTATTTTGATATCACACAACACATCAATTACTAAAACTACGTAAAGAGTTTCAAAAATCTATCGAACATTTACCTTAACTATAAATCCCCCTAAACGCTCGATTTATCAATTTTTTCTAATAAATAATAAATAATAAATACTTTGATACATCTATGAAGATAGCCTACTCAGATACTCTTTCAAATATATCCCTGTGAGACTATCTGGATGTTGACATATATCTTCTGGTCGACCCACGCACAATACTTTACCTCCCTTAGGTCCTCCTCCCGGACCAAAATCTATAACATAATCAGCTTGTGCTACAATACTCATATTATGCTCCACAACAATCACGGTATCGCCTCTATCAACCAACCTGTTAATCGTAGATATCAATTTTGTGACATCTTCCGGATGTAGTCCTTTGCTTGGTTCATCTAATAAATATACAGTATGACTTTTAGAAAACTCTTCCACTCCTCCCCTATCATTACCAATTACACCTATATGTGCTCTTTTGGACAATTCTCTAGACAATTTGACGCGTTGTGCTTCACCACCAGAAAGAGTCGTTGCTGATTGCCCCATCTGCATATACCCTAAACCTACTTCTTGCAATAAAGATATCTTTTCTCTTATAGCTGGTACATCTGTGAAAGCTTCCATTGCTTCATCTATAGAAAGCTCAAGTATATCAGCTATGGAATAGCCATTCCATTTTATTTGCAATGTATCCTGATTATAACGCTTCCCACCGCATGCATCACACTGTATATATACATCTGGCAAAAAGTACATCTCTACCTTAATTACACCATCACCTTCACAAACTTCACATCTTCCACCTTTAATGTTAAATGAAAATCTTGCCGCGGTATAACCATTACTAATAGAATCCGGAAGATTAGCATATAATTCTCTAATTTGCGTAAATACATTAATGTACGTAGCAGGATTAGATCGCGGTGTTCTACCTATTGGAGATTGATCTATTCTGATAATCTTATCAACGTTTTCAACTCCGGTAATTTTTTTATAAAGACTTGAATTAGTGAGCATTCCGTTGATTTTGTTATTTACAGCTTTATAAAAAAGCTCAACAAAAGTAGATTTCCCACTACCAGAAACTCCCGTAATAGCTGTAAGTACACCACATGGAACATCAATATTAACATCTTTTATGTTATATGCAGTTGCTCCATAAATGGATAACATATCAGTATTAAGAGTCCTTCTCACACTCGGACAACCGATATTTCTTCTACCTGAAAGATAAAGACCAGTGATACTCTCAGGACACTCTCCAATTTCCTCAGGAGTTCCTGTTGCTACTATATAGCCTCCTGATTTTCCAGCCCCTGGACCGACATCGATCACATAATCGGCTCTTCTTATTATGTTCAGATCATGCTCAACTACCAGAAGTGAATTACCCATTTTAGTAAGTGAACATATGATATCTATTATCCTGTGTTTATCGTGCTCATGAGCACCAGCACATGGTTCATCCAAGACATATACTATTCCGCTTAAGCTGGATCCTACTTGCCGTGTAATTTTTACACGCTGACCTTCACCACCGGAAAGAGTTTGGGCTTGTCTATCTAAACTTAAATATCCTACACCTATCTCTTCCAATAACATAAGACGTTTTATAACCTCTTCTATTAATTGATTCGCGATTTGTTTTTTCTTTTCATCTAATTTTCCATCCAATTCTCTGAACCATTGTATTGCATCTGTAATACTCATTTGGCACAATTCTCCAATATGTATACCAGCAACTTTTACATGAAGAGCTTTGTTATTAAGTCTATATCCGTTACAACACCTGCAATTCCTTACATCTCTATATTTCGTCAATTCATCCGCTAAGTGTGTGTTAGTTGTAGCATCTGCTCTCTTTTCAAGAAATTGAATAACACCTTCAAATTCTTCTTCAATTACCGTGTACCTCGCACCATCGCTATACTGAATTCTGAGCAATTCTCCATTCGAACCATCAAAAATAATATTCTGGATTTTTTCAGGCAATTTACAAAACTGAGTTGTAGGATCGAACGAATACTTTTCAGATAATGCTCGAAAAACTTGTACACACTTTTTACGAAAACTTTCAGGAACAATCTTGCTCTCTGCTGACCACGGATGTATTGCTCCTTCCACTAAGCTAAGACGAGGTTGAGGTACTACTAATTCTCTGGAAAAAAACGACTCTTTACCAAGGCCATCGCACTCCGGACATGTTCCTTGAGGTACGTTAAATGAAAACATTTTTGGATTAGGCTCCTCGATTGTAAATCCAGAAACGGGACAAGAAAATCCTTGAGATAGTATCATCTCTTGTTGCTGCTGATCTACTGAGACGATATGCAACTCCAATATTCCTTTACTTAGCCTAGTAGCAGTATTAACGAATGAAAAAATTTGCTCTTTTAAACCGTGATACGCTGTTTTATTCTTTCCGGACAATGATAACTCAGAAAGGAAAAGATTACCTATAACAGCCTTTATCGTATGCGATACATTCGACTCCAGTATAGGTAAATGATCTACATCGTACTGAACATTATCTATAGTAAATTTTCTGTAACCATTCTTTTTAAGAAGAGCCAATTCTTTTCTGAAATCTCCCTTTTGATTCTTTGCGATCAAAGCATAAAATGTAATATTCGAATCTGGAGGTAAAGATAATATTTTTTCCACCACTTCCGTAGCAGCTTGTCTTTTTATTATCTTTCCAGTTACTGGTGAATGCGGCTCTCCAACCGAAGCAAATAATACACGTAAAAAATCATATATATCCGTAATTGTAGCTACAGTAGAGCGTGGATTTCGAGAAAATCCTTTCTGATCAATTGCTATCGGAGCACCCATGCCATGTATGTTACCAAGCTTAGGTTTTGCTTGCTCTTCAAATTGTCTTGCATACGTACTAAGGCCAAGATATAGTCTTTTTCCCTCTGCATTTAATACATCTATCGCTAGCGAACTCTTTCCAGAACCGCTAACTCCAGAAAAGACAACAAACTTCTCTTTAGGTACTTTAACACTTACTTTTTTAAGATTGTTTTCAGATGCATCCGAGATAGTTATAAATTCCACTTTATTAGAAGAAGTTG
This sequence comes from Candidatus Fokinia cryptica, assembly GCF_034359305.1. Classification (NCBI taxonomy): domain Bacteria; kingdom Pseudomonadati; phylum Pseudomonadota; class Alphaproteobacteria; order Rickettsiales; family Candidatus Midichloriaceae; genus Candidatus Fokinia; species Candidatus Fokinia crypta. The sequence continues at coordinate 50,580 of NZ_CP110343.1, forward strand.
ACATGCCATGCACACAGTAAGTTCCATTTTTTCAATAGCTGCTTCGCCATCTGACATTACAATAATACCACAACTAGGAAAAAAATCCATTCAGATTCATTGAATATGCACTTACTCTATATTTTTCAATATCATCATATAAAAATAGAACATCTTATAAGTGATTTAATTCATCTTTAAATAGGAGTTTTTTTCTTTACTATCGACGATTTAATATCGCTTATAATGCTTAAAAAAATAAAAAGGCTCAACCATAAATGATTATCCTTCTCCTAGAAACTGAATTAATTCTAGAGATTTGAGTGAAGACTTTTCTTTTTCTTTAAATTGGTGAGTTATACTACCATCATTCAGAATAATTAACTTATCACCATATTCTATTGCGTGATGCATATCGTGAGTTATCATCAAAACCGTTCGATCTCTCAAAATTTTTTTAGTCAATTTCATTACATCATCAGATGTCTTTGGATCAAGTGCTGATGTTATCTCATCCATAAGAAGTATCTTAGACTCAGAAAGTAATGACATCACAACACTAAGAAGTTGCCGTTGCCCTCCTGATAAGGTAGCTACAAGTTGTGTTAATTTCCTTTCCAACCCTATATTCAACTCCTTTAACTTTTCTACAAAAAAACTCTTCCTCTCTTTCGTATTATACAACTTCATTCCTCTATTTTTCCCCTGCATATAAGCAAGATTAAGATTTTCAAAGACAGTCATATCGCTGACAGTATTGCTATCAGGATATTGCGTTACATATGAAAAAAGTTTTGTCCGTTCAGAAGAAGACATTGATTTAATGTTATGGCCATTTACCACTACACTTCCAGTAAAATTCTTTATTTCACCATTTATAAGACGTAAAAAACTTGACTTTCCTACGCCATTCCTACCTATAATCATCACGAATTCATTTTCCATAATATCAATTGTTAAATTCCGAAATATGGAATAATCATCAGATTTCGCTTTTAAGCATACATTACTTATTTTTATCATCTGATATACGTATTTTTGTGAGATAAATTACTATTGTTACTATAATACCTGTGATTAAATTCACATCATATACTTCCATATGAAGTAGATCTGCATGTAAAGCAAAAGCAATAATTACTCTATATAAAACAGAACCAGCTATACATGAAAGTATGGAAAAAATGATAAACCTCCCTTTGAATATCTGTTCCCCAAGAAAAATTCCAGCAAATCCTACTACCAACGTACCAACTCCTTGTGATGTATCGCATAACTGCTGATATTGAGCCATCAAGCTACCGCTTAATGCTATCGCACCATTACTAAGCCCTAACATTGCCAACGTAATACCACTAATACATATACCTACCGTTTTACATACTGATTTATTACGTCCTATTGCACGAGCAGCTAATCCAAAATCGGTACTTAAGACATATGAAAAAATACATAATATAAAAGCTAAAATACATGATAATACTAAAATTGGAGAAATGTCCGAAAATATGGTCTTATAACCCACTAACGATATATTGGAAATACCTCCCATAATACGCATATTTATAGAGTATAGCATGAAAGCCACCAGTATTCCGGCAAGTAAATTTTGCACCCTACAGTATATATGCAAAACTCCTGTAACAACACCTATTACTACTCCAACAATAAAAGCACAAATTGTAGCTAACATCACAGATACTCCATTCGCAATCAAGGATCCGGAAACGGCAGCACCACTCATAAAACTTCCATCACATGTCAGATCAGGAAAATCTATTATCCTAAAAGTAAGATAAATACCTATAGCTACTATGCTGTATATCAACCCTACTTCTATAGAGGCAAAAATCTCTTCCATATTATTTCTGCAAATCATTAACAATCACAGATGCCTTTTCCATAATACTGCGTGGTATGGAAAAACCTATCTCATCACTCGTAACTTTATTAATAGCAATTTCAACTTTTTCTGGATATAGAACTGTACTATCTACTTTTTCGTGATTAAATGCTTTTTTAAGTAATTCCCCAGTCATGACACCAATTTTATACTGATTTGGCCCTATCGCTCCCAATACGCCAGCATACACTGTATCTACGTCTGTGCAGTACAAAGGTATTTTCCTTTTTTTACAAAATTCAGCAATATTTGATATACCACTTAATGCAGTATTATCATTACTTATTACAATCGCATCAACTTTTTCAATAATGGAAGCTAAACAAGAATTTACATCAGTTACTTTTAATAAAGCACGTTTAACTAATTTAATATTATATTTAGAACATGCTTTTGACAAATCATTTACTATATATTGCGAATTTATCTCACTCGGATTATATAATATTCCCAATTTTTTTATATAAGGTTGCATTTCAATCATTATTGCAAGATACCTTTCTGATGGCAAAAAATTGCTCACACCAGCTACATTTTCGTTTTTTAGCAAACCAGCTTTATATGGTTCGGTGACAGATGAAAAAACAACAAGAGTATCATGTTTCTTTCTAGCACTTAACAACATCTGAGCAGCCATTGTCCCTATACCAACTACTGCTTTCGGATGGGATGCAAAGCACTGGGAAGCAATCTGATGAGCAAGCACTATATTGCCTTGCGCAGATTTTACGCTTACTGACGCTATCCCCTTGATAGTATCGTAAATTGCAGAAGCAACAACATCAAGAGCTGGATGATCTGCTGACTTGACAACAAATACTGTATTTTCTGATGCACTAGCAATAAATGCATAACATATAAATATCTTTATTAAGATATATCTAATCATTAGGCGTACAGTAAATAGTAACGTGTTCTCATATATTCATTTTCAAACAAATTGCAAATTATTATTTCATTCTATTCCACGATAGAGAACTAGCGTGATTTGCTACTATAGACTCTTTATGCCCATTTATGTCAACAAAATATATGTTGCTAATACCTCCATTTCCTTTACGAGCACTAAACATCATACCAAATCCATTTGGAGCCCATACAACATTATCTACTAACAACGCACTATTCAAAAGCCTCTCTTCACTGCCATCAGATTTCATAATACCAAGATAGAACATGCCACCTAAACGCTTGCTAAAGGCTATATAACTGCCATCAGGAGAATACGAAGGAGTAAAATATTGCCCCTCACCTGTACTGACTGGTGTTATTTTTCTTGTAGTTGCATCAAGAAAATAGATTCTATTAGTACCACTATGATCAGAAGTAAATACCATCCTCGTTCCGTCATATGAATACTGAGCATTTGTGATAATAGCATTTTTCACAGAAAGTAATGGCACTGTCTTACCATTCTTGAAAAAATGCTCATATAAACCCGTAGTCCCCATATATGCAATAGAAAAAATCATCTTCTTCATATCTGGAGAGAAATTTATTGAAAAGATTGTCCCTTTTAATGAAAGAACTGGCTTAACACTACCACTCTCTAGATCAAGCTTCATTACCACTGTTCTATGATTCCAGTACTCAATGTAATATAGCTTCGTACCGCATGGAGTAAATCGCGGATCATGCACTATATTTCGACCATTCGTAACATATACAGCATTCTCTCCGTTGTAGTCTGATATTACTAACTTAGTAATCTGCTTTTTTGCCTTCTTCAATTCTTTTACAAATGCAATTTTCGTATTGAAATAACCACTTCTTCCAGTTGTATACTGATAAATTCGGTTTGATATCGTGTGAGCTACCTCTCTCCATTTACTAACTTGCACTACTTTAGAAAATGCATCTACCTGTTCCTTTAGTCTCACATCAAATAATTTATAAGATATAGACAATGATTCGGTACTTTTATTATACTCCACTTTACCTAACACTATAAGGGACGTATCGCTTTTCTTCCACAAAGAGAAATTTGGAATACCAGTAAATTCTACCTTTTCTAAAAAACTTTTTGAATCCGGAACACTGAAAACTCCCGAAAAAGAGAGATCTTTTGCAATTATAGTAGAAATCTTTTGTGATATTGGAAGCGCATTACTACGAAATGGAAGAATCGCACAATCTACAAAACGCACTCTATTTTGAGAAACCTTCAGCTCTAAAACAGCATGTGATATATTTGCAAATGCTAAAGAAAGTACAATAGAAGAGAGAAAGAAGGCTACTATGCGCCTAAAAGTAGAAAGACACATCGCAGAAATTGGTTAATTCTCGTATGATTCTGAGTGTGTATACATACAACGAAAATGTCAACAATTTCAATAACACCAAACTTTTTTCTTACCAAAGCCCTAACTGAAACAACTGTACTAAAAAGAAATCTGACAGCGTTTCTAATTTTCATTAAATCACAAATCGCAAGATCGTAAATTGAGACGCTGCAAACACCTCCAACAAAGAATCGAGAGTAATTTGCAGCATTATAACTTTCCTACCCTATGTACCCACACCTTTATCTAAAGGAATCAGGTCTTCAGCTAAGAGATTTCTCTACGTCTACTTTTTTGACATACTCAGGATGATGTATATCAGCACCACTCCTTTTACTATATCTTATTTTTTTGCCATCTAGTATCTTAAAGCCTATACGACATGGTTTTCTGTCATTAGGATCAATATGCATTACTTTGGACAATGAAAGCGGGCATTCTATATTCTGATATCCATTGGCATTAGCTTTTTGCTTTTTACGCCTAATATTTACACCAGAAACTACCACTTCATTCTCGTCTACTAGAACAGCAAGCACCTTCCCAGTTTTTCCTTTATATTTTCCAGAAATCACCACGACTTCATCACCCTTTACAACTCTAGCAGCCATAACAAAAATAAATTAATTTAATAATCAAAAACAAGCTATAACACTTCTTGTGCTAAGGAAATAATTTTAGTAAAACCCAACCCTCTCAATTCACGAGGCATAACACCGAACACTCTAGTCGCGAGAGGTTCACCAGCTTCATTTATTATAACCGCAGCATTTACATCAAATTTTATATAACTGCCATCTTTTCTTCTAATTTCTTTCTTTGTTCTCACAACAACAGCCTTATATACTCCTCCCGCTTTCACTAGCTTTGGATTTGGTATCGCATCAACTACAGATACCACTATTCTATCACCAATAGAACCAAACCTTCTCCTCGAACCACCAAGCACTTTTATGCATTTGGCAAATTTAGCACCAGAGTTATCAGCAACTAGCAATACAGTACCAGGTATAATCATAAGAAAAATAACAAAATAGTTTCAGTAGTCACAATAACAGATAAATTAACGAGCCTTATCGTACAACACTAACCACTTCTTTAACTTAGAAATAGGTCTCGATTCGATGATAGAAACTACATCTCCGCACTTAAAAGCAGAATTAGGATCGTGGGCATGATACTTTTTCGTCACCGATACTATTTTTCTATATTTCGGATGCTGGAATTTTCTCTCAACCTCAACAACAACAGTACTCTGTTGTTTATCACTCACGACAACACCTTTTAGCACTCTTTTTGGCATTTCTATTATTTTTTTCACATATCCAGAACTACGTCGGATGCTAGATAATTCATAAATAAAAGTCAAGCTATGATGGACACAATTAACATACAATCTATCTTCAAAAGTAGCTTAATAAGACCATTTAAGAAGTAATTTATTTAGTATTCATATATTGATAAGTTATATCAAATTATTTTATGATGCTTTTATGATTCGTCGGGTATGCAAAATACTAATTCTTGGATTTTACTAGTTTTATGAAAAATTCCACTGATCTTCACATACATTACTTTCTATAAGACATATTGGTATGAGCAATAAAAAAAGTGATGATATACTGTGTAGCTATAATGGTATTAAATACGTTACGGTTACAGAGGAAGAGCGTTTGATTAAAGAAATCTCAGCTCAGTACTCAAAAACTGGGTTTATAAAAGCTAAATTTATGGATTTACTTGCATGGGCAAGAACAGGCTCTTTGTGGCCTATGACATTTGGACTAGCATGTTGTGCCGTGGAGATGATGCATGCAGCAGGAAGCAGATATGATATGGACAGATTTGGAATGCTTTTTCGTGCAACACCACGACAGTCTGATGTAATCATAGTTGCAGGAACTTTAACCAATAAAATGGCAACTGCATTACGTACCGTCTACGATCAAATGCCTGAGCCAAGATGGGTGATATCGATGGGGAGCTGTGCTAATGGTGGTGGGTATTATCATTATTCATATTCTGTAGTAAGAGGTTGTGATAAAATTATACCGGTGGACGTATACGTTCCCGGATGCCCACCAACTCCCGAAGCATTACTATATGGATTTATGATTCTTCAAAGAAAAATTAGAAGACAACATAGAGAAGCTACCTATGACAAACTAAAACAAAACATCACACCACTTCCGAACTAAAATTCTTTATAGCAATTTCAGGCATTTTCGTTGCCACATTCTACTGGTTGAATCCATTCTTTTCCTATAAGAACCTTAGGAGAAAGATACTTAAGAGTACCAGCATTGCTTAACATTTCGACTATTGAAATAGTGTAATACAGCACACTATCATAAAACGCTATCTCTGCTTCATATGCGTCAACCTGTGCCCTCATAGAATCTGAGAAATTCTTTGTGCCTACCTCATATTCCACCGCTGTATCTTTAGCAAGCTTTGTACGATGTATTAATGCAGCTTCACGAGCCTTCATCAAGACCATGTTACTCTCCATTCTCCCCCATAATTTCTTAGCTTCTTCGACAGCAACCGCTTTTGCATCTCTCCAAACGATTTTAGCACGATTTTTCTCGCTATTTTGAGTGTATATTCTAGTATAATCTACAGGAACAAATATTGGCATCTTTACGTTAAGAGAAACCGTTCTACCTCCAAATAAGTAAGCACTAGTCTCTGAATCGTACACACTCTGAGAAGTATCAGGAGCAATATTATAAGATACATCAACAGAAGGACCTAGCCTAGATAATGCAGCTACAGAATGAGCTTTCTCTTTCTTATATGCAAAAGAGCTTTGAGCGATAGTATCGTTATATTGCATTGTAATGTCGATTAGAGCATCTAAAGAAGCAGGAATAGAAACACTACTAAAGTCAACATGAGAGAGTTTTATGTTATCTTCTGGAAATTCTGTTCCTGTCAAGTAGCGAAATTTCCCTTTTTCCTCCTTAAGGGTCTCCTCAGCGGTAGTAAGCTGACTGACTGAATTTGCCATTTGGTATTCCGCTTCCGCTAAGTCAGAAGATGCAATCACTCCAAGAGAAAATTTTATCTTTGCTTTTTCTAAGGCACCTTCATAGTACTTCTTCTGTCTTTTCCTAATCACAACTACACTTTTATCGTGCAGTATTTTTTCATAACTCAATATTACCTGCGCTACTATCTTAGTGACAGTATCATAAAATCCATATGTATCAGCATTTTTGTCAGCATTTGAAGAAACGATCTCCATCATATCTGCTCCACTCTTAAATATATTACAACTTACTTGCAATGAAGCATTTTCGCTGATATCACGCTCTACTTTTTGCCCTGTAAACGTTCGTGCATCCTTTACAGTAGCAATCGTATAACCCCAATTTGCTGTCGGTAGTAAACTCGCAAGAGCAACATTTTCTCTACCGGATGACACATTTACACGCTCCTTTGCTGCTGCTATTTTCTGATTATTTTGCAGAGCCACATCTATAGCCATAGAGACATCATATGCATGAGACTCCACAAACGAAAAACACGACGACACAAGCGTCACTACAACGAAAAAGAACTTCGACACTATAATTATCATCTACTATTCAAATTTCCACTAGTGGATTTTGGAGAGATAGCAGAACAATGTCAAGGCTGACTTAATATGCTATGCCTTTACTTAAATTAGTAAAATCTAGAAAGTCATATACATTCATGAATTTGGAGAGACAAAAACTAATTCTAGCACTGACTCAGATAAGACATAATAAACATCTATCAAGAAATATATTAAAAAAAATTCCAGATACTAAAATCTTATCAGCACTTCACGATACTCTTGATCATTTCATTCCATGATTATAGATTACCGCAAGTATCCAGCTGTTGAGGATTCTCAACTGCTTTACTTTAAAAACATATACCTTACCTAACATGCTAAAGAATAAAGTAGGTCTTATAGTAGGTCTATCAAACGAATACTCAATCGCATATAAAACCGCTGTACAGTGCCATAGTGCTGGAGCTACTCTCGCTCTTTCATGTCAAAAACAGCTTGCATCTCGTGCAATACCACTAGCTGAGAAAGTACAAGGAACATTATACGAATGCGATGCCATTGACGCTACTTCAGTTGATGAAATGATCAAACAGATTAAAGAGAAATTTGGCAAATTAGACTTTATTATACATAGCGTAGCATTCGCTCCTAAAGATTGCTTATCAGGACGTTTTTTAGATACTTCATATGCTGATTTTGCATTAACAATGAATACATCATGCTTTTCATTTATCTACTTAGCAAAAGTCGCATCAGAAATAATGCAAGATGGAGGAAGCATAGTTACAATGACATACTACGGCTCACAAAAAGTAATACCAAATTATAACATAATGGGAGTAGCTAAAGCAGCACTAGAGGCTAGCGTTAGATATGCCGCTTTAGATCTTGGTATCAAAAAAATACGTGTTAACGCTATCTCGGCGGGGCCTATCAAAACTCTAGCAGCTTCAGGGATAGGAGGTTTTAGCAAAATGCTTCACTGGGTGGAAAAAAACTCTATCATGAAAGAAAATGTAAGTGGTACAGATGTTGGAGATAGTGCAGTATATCTCGTAAGCGATATGAGTAAAAATGTCACAGGTCAAACCTTATTCGTTGACTCTGGCTATAGTGTCGTCGGTATGAAGCTGGAAGAGTAGTTAAAAAAAACAGGAGGAGAGTGCTAGCAGAACAATATTCACCTAATATAGTTAGTCCGTATTTCTCCTCCCTTGAATAAAAGTCAAACTAAATCATTCTTTGATTTAAAAAAGAAGTGATCGAGCGATATTTTATTCTCAGCCATTTTCTCTAGTATGAAATTCGTAGGAGTAAATTTGAGAATTTCTTGTAAATCTTTTTCGTCCACGGAAATTGTACCAAGATACTTTATGGTCAACTTCTTTTCTGTTACGAGAGTTTCTATCATAGCACTTACTATCGTCTTCAAACATTTTGAAGTTTTCTCTGTGCTGTAACCTATATCATTAGATACCTGTTGCAGCAACAACATAGAATTATTTGGTTCCATTTTAGATGTTTACGTTTATTATTACTTACTTTTAGATTGTAGTCGATGCACCAAGAGTATAACAGACATACAAAATCCGCATAATCATACAAACGAGATGTAATATTGCAACAATGCTAAAAGCTTCACTTCACGGAAGTATACTACAATCATCTATTTATCACAAGAGAAATATTATGTAGATATAAATTAAAAGTATAAAATATGTATGTAAAATCATATCACTCAACAAAGAAATATCGTCTCTCTTATTTCTTCTAGCTTTATTGTGAATTTAGTAAAAATTTTCCCTACTTTTTATCATTACTAACCATAGTAGAGTAATATTACGATTTTTTACCAAATATAAATGGAATTGATACGACATAAATTTAGAACTTTTAACACAATAAAAAATACACGCATAATAGCAGCTCGAACATCTTTTTATCATAAAATATAAATCCTATAGCTGCCATTTAACATTAAAGATAAATTTAATTATTATTGATATATTAGAATAATGTATATTATAATTAAACATATATCTTCATACTTGTTACGTTTTAAAATGCAAATCAATAACGGTAAGAATCCAAAAGTCTTCGAAGCAGTAGGGGATGAGGTTTCAAAAGGCATCGCGATGTCATTAGCTAAATTCAGCAATTCAAGATACAAAAAAATACAAAATAGACTTTTTATCAAGGCTACCCCAGATATAAAGGAAAATATCACAAAAACTACTGCGGAAATTTTGGAATTAACAAAAGAAAAGAAACGTAACATAGGAACTTCTCTAAAAGAAAGTCTTATAGAAAAAATGAAGCATAAAGTAAGCTCATTTAGGGAAAAATTACTACACAATAGTAATAATAAGGATAAACAAAGGTAAAAAAAACATTCACATTAACCTATGATAATTAGCAATTTTTTGAAATATAAAACCAATATAAGTGTTTTATATGAAGCATATTTATCTTCTATTACCCACCATGCAAAGTCACTTTAAATTTTCCGCAATACTATCTACTGATGAACCTTATCAACCTTGCATATCATATCAAATCATAGTAAATTTAATAGTTGTTATATGAGTACGAAGTTCTTTATGCTAAACTCCATTAAGGCGATTTTATTAGGGTGCCCTGGTAGTGGTAAAGGCACTTTAGGTCAAAGGATATCAACATTTTTTTCAATTCCGGTTCTCTCTACCGGAAAATTGCTCAGAGCACGCTTTCCACATGAAGAAAAAGATCATAGCAGTGGTATAGATAACGGAATGTTAATAGAAGATGAAAAAATAATAAGTATTTTAAAAGAAACATTAATAAAAAAAGAATATTCTCATGGAGTAATACTTGATGGATACCCTAGAACTATTAGACAGGCAAAACTACTAGATGACGAAACAAAAGAAAATGGAACTCATGTTGTAATACTTGATGTGATAGTAGATGCTAAAATCGCGATAAAACGAATCGTTGGAAGATTCATGTGTAGTGAATGCGATAGTATATATAACTTATTTTTCAAATTACCTAAGTCGAACAGTATCATTTTGACACACGACATGACTGTAAAAGATTTACTAAATGGCTCTTCGTTATGTAAATGTGACAATTGTGGTAGTGAAACATTCTACAATCGTAAAGACGATACAGAAGAAATAGCTCTAAAAAGGTACGAAGAATACGTCAAAAATACCCTACCACTTAGCGAATATTACAAAGACAGAAGACTGTACTTTAATTTTGATGGAAACAACTCGCCTCAATCTTTATACGATAAGGTACAAAAGATACTCCAGATTAGGAAAAACACACCAATACATTAATTTTCACACTATTCCTAATGCTATATGAAATTAGTATTTATGGGAACCGGAGAGTTTGCTTTGCATCCATTGTTAAAACTACTCAAAAGCAAGCATGAGGTTGTTGCAATATATACTAAATGCGGAAAAAATAATCCAATTTTAGATTTAGCATACAAGTACGACATTCAAGCCTTTACTCCAAACTCTTTAAAAAATGAAGAGCATATTATACAATTGACCAAAATTGCACCGTCTGCATGTATAGTAGCATCATATGGACTCATAATTCCGTCACTTATGCTTAGCATCCCACCAAACGGATTTATCAATATACATCCATCATCTCTACCTAGATGGCGTGGCGCAGCACCAATTCAACGTGCAATAATATCGGGCGATAAAAATATACAAGTATGCATTATGCAGATGGATGCTGGACTCGATACTGGAGATGTGATGCTATCTCAAACGGTTGCCATTGAGAACGAAACGTACTCCGAGATCTTACCAACCCTTTCTAACATAGGAGGTAATCTACTCCTTCAAGTCTTAGAACTAATACAAGAAAATTCAGTAACATTAAAAAAACAAACCGAAGTCGGAATCACATATGCCAATAAGATCAAGAACACAGAATGCATAGTAGACTACGGTAAATCTGGATATGAAATACATAACTTAGTAAGAGGATTACCCAAAGTTACAAGTGCTTTTTTAGCATTTCAGCAAAAAAGACTAAATTTAATTAAAAGTACACTTTTGAGATTCCAAAGTATTGAATATGAAGAATACTTGCATACAGCTCGAGTAATCTACAATTTGGAATTTTCTTCAAAGATCGAAACAAAATCTAAGTTAGAGTTACAAAACGCAGATCTTTTATTTGCTAAGAAAAAAGGAATAGGAATATATTTCGCACTTGACAAAAGCGTACTTCTACTTGAAAAAGTTCAACTCGAAGGCAAAAAAATTATGTCGGGACTCGATTTTTTAAATGGCTTATGGGGGAAAATGCATTTTTTTCACTTTATTTGTTTTTTTTTCATATAAAAGGTTGTTTGTTGCAAACCTTTCAGTAATATCTACGAGTATAAAAGTTTTTTTTTAAAGATGAAGAAATTCTTAGTAGCTGTATTGCTTTCTGTAGTTACTTTACTCAGCTCATGTAGTCCACAGAACACAGATCATAAGACTTCCGTTTCAGAAAATCCTGTACATAGAGTAAAGATAGTTCTTTTAGGAGCTCCTGGTAGTGGAAAAGGCACTTTTGGTGCAATGCTCTCATCTCAACTCAATATCCCAATACTTTCGATGGGTAGTGCGATGAGAGAGTACTTCAAATCATCTACAAATCCTGAAATAGCACAACTACAAAGTGGTAAGCTGCTGGATGATAAAACCGTCACTCAAATTTTGAAGCAGAAGTTACTAGAACCACAATACGCAAATGGTGTTATATTAGATGGATACCCACGAACAGTTGCTCAAGGATTAATGCTAGATGAAGCTTTGGGCGATAGAAATGGTTCTTTAATCATCGTAAATGTTAACGCAACTCTTAGTGCAATAGAAAAAAGAAGCTCTGGACGCTTTATGTGTGCAAAATGCGATGCAATCTACAACATATATTCTAGTTTACCGAAAGTGCATGATAAATCTCTTGATAGCGGTAAGATTACAAGAGAACAAATGTTAGCACGTAGTAATATGTGTACGTGTGATCACTGCGGAAGTAGTAAGTTTTATGCTAGAAAAGATGATACGCGTAAGGTGATATTATACAGGTATTGCGAATATCGAAAAAATACCCTACCTCTCATAAAGCATTATCAAAAGTATCAAGCTTTCTTTGATGTCGATGGCAACTGTGATATTTCTCTCTTATCTAAGCAAGCAATCGATCTAGCACAAAATTTACGCCCTCTTCTAGCTTTAAAAAAATAACATCCAGAAATTGGAAAATTATCTGAACATTTTTTATTGCTCACGTAGTTTTCCAAAGATCCTTTCATTTTATTATTTTTTTGTAACTTGAATATTATACGATATGCGTAATAAGAATTGGCAGTTTCTAAATCTATTGTGATACTTAAATGTCTATTTACTTCTTACGTCTCAATCTTTAAAATCGCCGCCTTAGATAGGATATAAGTTTGTATCTAACGCTCATAATTATTTTGTAAAGTCTTCACTTCCTTTTCTATGAGTAATACTAAAATTCTCGCAAATAGAACATTTCCCAACTTTCTATGTTTGCTTTTTTTTGTAGAAATGTGGGAACGTTTCAGTTATTACGGAATGAGAGCTCTACTCATACTATTTCTAACTTCGTATATCGGCATTACAGATAAGAAGGCATACGTTATATATTCACTTTTTGCAGCAGTGTCATATGCTGTACCGATTATAGGTGGTTATCTTGCAGATCGCATTATGGGCTTTAGGAAAATGGTCATAATAGGTGCTCTTATCATGACATTTGGACATACAGCATTAGCATTCTCTGGAATGGACTCATACGCAATATTTTTAGGGCTAAGTTTGATAGGAGTAGGAACGGGCTTATTTAAAGGCAATATAACTAATCTTCTCGGAGAGTGTTATCGTAATAAAGAAGAGGACAGAAGTACAGGATTTGGATTATTCTATGTTGGTGTAAATGTTGGCTCATTTCTAGCATCTATCTCATGTGGAATTGTAGCACAACAATACGGATGGCATTGCGGTTTTGGATTAGCGGGGTTTGGAATGTTCTTAGGATTAATAACATTTATTAAATTTCAATATGTTTTAGGAGATACAGGGAAAAGCCCTATCGATAACACAAAAGCAGCAAATATACTCCAATTTTCGGGAGTTATGGCATTTAGTATCATTCTTTCTCTTGTTTGTGCTACATCATTCGAAAATTCAGAATTATTCGTTAATGCACTGCAATATTTCGGCTGTGTGCTTCTTATAATATTTGGATATATCACTTATAAAACAGATACAAAGAACAGAGAAAATATGTACATTATAGCAATAATGATAGTTTTTTTAATGCTATTCTTTGCACTAGAAATGCAACTTGGATCATTGATCAATTTATTTACGGAAAGGAATGTTGCTAGTACTGTTTTTGGAATACAAATCCCAGCCGCTATCTCTCAAGCAATTAACCCAATCTCTGTAATTTTATTTGGACTCTTATTTAACACTTTTTTTAAAATGCGGAAGTCGCTAGATACTTTCAGAATATTAATTGGGATAATCGCAATCGCAGTATGCTTTTTCATACTTTACATTGGCTGTATGAACGCCGATTCTACAAGCCGTGTACATTACATATATCTTATAGTTAGTATATCTATTATGGGACTGGGAGAAATTTTTATTGCTCCTATAGTACAATCATACGTTTCTTTACTTGCCCCTCAAAAATATAAAGGGCTTATTATGGGAATAATGTTACTTTCTCTTGCTTTTTCTAATCTTGGAGGAGTGATAATCGCTGAATTTATGTCTATATCGAATGACAATGGATTACTCGCAGCATCTAACTCTCTTCAAATATATAAAGAAGGCTTCTTAAATATAGCTATTTTCAATCTTTATATAGCTGTAGCTTTTATTCCATTCGGCTTATATATTCACAGAAAACTGTCGCAAAGGAAGTGATTTTCTATAGAATCAACACAGATTAATAAAGGGTCGTTATCACAAATGAATAACAATCAAGAATCTTCGCTCTTTCTTACGTATTTTCCTCTAAAAACAATCAAATATGTAATTAATACTAATAGCCTTCTCCCTGAAAAATACACAAACTAAAAAAAACAAAGCATCAAATTGATATCACAAATTCCAAAACTCACCACAACATGGAGCAAAAATTAGTTTAAAAATCAATAATGTCATCATCTTCTTCTGAATCGTGCTCTATCTTTTGTTGTTGCCCTACATGCTCCAATTTTAATAGAGATGATGAATTACTTTGCAATACTACTTCAGTAACACTTCTTTTCTCATCTTGGCTACCTTTCCATAATCTAGTATGAACAGAACCTTCTATGTATAGCGCATCTCCTGCACGTACATTCTTCTTTATAAAATTAACAATCCAAGGAACAAAAACACATACTCTATGATACTCTTTCTTTGTTACTTTAGTTCTATCTCTCGTAATCCAATGCTCTACCGTATACAAGGTAAAATTCACTACCTCCTTTTCTTCACCCATTTTATCAGTTCCAGATGTTTTTCTGACTATAGGATCACGATCCACTATTCCAACTAACGTTATTTTATTTTTTGTTTTCATATTGTACAGCTACTTGTCTCAGTAAAAATATTTATTGAGTCTGATAATGTTACAAGAGAAAGTCAATATACAAAATAAGACATAGCGCTTACACCACATAAAATAGTACTCTGACTTTACTAATGTCTGCAACAAACGATAATTTACCTTTTTTCGTGCAGAAACTCTATTACGTCTGTTCGTACAAACTCTTGCATTATATCATACTCAAGAATATTGCTATGTTTCAATATTCTATTAATTGATATCGCAGCTCTTCTGAGTGCATATGGATCTTTAGTGCTAGAAGGTTTTATTCCAATCGCAAACATTTGATTCAGAGTATCCAGTCTATCACTTAAACTCAATATTATACCTAAAGCTGATATTGGAAGTATTTTATCTCCTCTACCTAATGGATGATAGTGCTCCTTAATTGCCATCACAACTTCATCACTTTCTCCATGCATTTTAGCATAATATGCTCCTATTATCCCTTGCAATTCTGGAAATTCTCTCACCATTTCTGTAGTTAAGTCCACTTTTGATAAAAAGCAAGCTCTCTCGATAGAGTTTAAATCTACTACAGTAAAAAAATCATCTTTTATTCTTAGTTCATCATACAATTTCACACAGATATCTTTCATTCTCTCTGCTTTTTGATACATCGAGCCTACTTTTTCATGAAATATCAATTCCTTAAGCTTGCTAATTAATAGATCAAGTGGAGCATTACACTCCTTCAGAAAAATGAAACTTGCATCTTCCAATCTAGCTTGTACTACTTTTTCATTACCTCGAATAATACTATCTACATCATAGTGCTCCGAGATGATATCGTTAACTATAATAAAATATGGGGCAATATCTCCATTTTCATACTGCAACATCATACATCTCTGATGATGCTTAATGGTCGTAATCAATACTTCTCTTGGCAATGACATATATTTTTCTGGTATTGTACCAAGTAGCACACTAGGAAATTCAGTAATTGCACTATTAACATACAACAACGTCTCATCTTCTATTACGCTTGTATAATTTGGAATAATTGATGATATAGCATTTTTGATACATTCTATACGTTCTGTATTCGATATAATAACGTTATATCTTTTCAAAATATTCACATAATCAGAGGAATGAGAGAGCGTAACACATTCACCAAAATAACTTCCAGAAAGAACCTCAAGACTACACTGTGTCATCACAACAGGTGCTATATATACGTCATTATTATATATTCTATGCCCAACTGTTTTATTAGATGAGTGCAAATGCCCTAACGTAAATGGTATTATATCTTCGTCATACATACATAGTACAGAATATAATGGTCTTACCCATTCTAACTCATAACTTCCCCATCTCATTGACTTCTCCCACTTATATGCTGTAATCGCATTACGTATTATTATCCCAAGATTTTCTAAGATTGCTTTTTTTCCATGTATTCTTTGATGATATATATAATTTACGCCATCACTCATTAAAGTATCTTTATTCGCTATTTCATGCTTTTTCATAAACGCAGTAAGTATGTCATCGTCACAACTAATTTTTGGACCCTTGATTATATCCTTCACTAAAACAAGTTCTGAATGAAGAGATGGTAAATAATCTATAAATAATGCTATCCTCCTTGTGGAATACAAATCATACGACACAATAATGTTGTCCTTGTGAAAATCATCGTGATTCTCATAGTAAGCTATAATAGCATTTACTATATTCTTTCCTATACCCTCAGCAGCTTTCTTCTGCATACTCATTGGTATTTCGCCAGATAAAAGTTCTAAGACTAAAGAAGCCATGTATTTTTATAATGTATGATGTAATTCTACTTAGATACCATTTTCTCCATATGATGTCATACAATATTTCCAGATATCTTCATATCATATACCTGTAACAGAAGTAGCTCTTCATTTGATAAAAGATATGATGTAGTTGGAATCTATTTTACTACTAAGAATCCAATTTTTTTTAATAAAATCGTATTTCGTACCATGAACATTATATAATTGATATAACGGATACATAGTATCTATTAACTCCGATGGTTTTACATAATTACACCAATCATGAGTTCCTTTAGGAACAAGATTTAAAACATATTCTCCTAAAAAAATAGTTTTAATATATGAGAGTATAGTCCTATTAATAGAAGAGATAATGACAACTTTTGCCATACTGTTTTCTTTTATCCTCTGAAGTAAAACTTTCCATTCCTCCACATGCTCTATACTCTCCATTACCAATAATACGTCAAAATAACATTTTGTATTCAAAAAAGTGAGTGCATTCTCACAAATAAAATTCACTGCAACATTCTCTTTTTCAGCTAACTTAAAAGCATAATAAATAGAATTTTCACTTTCATCTACTCCCGTCACATCAAATCCTAATTTTGCAAGTGGTAC
Source organism: Candidatus Fokinia cryptica (assembly GCF_034359305.1). Taxonomy (NCBI): domain Bacteria; kingdom Pseudomonadati; phylum Pseudomonadota; class Alphaproteobacteria; order Rickettsiales; family Candidatus Midichloriaceae; genus Candidatus Fokinia; species Candidatus Fokinia crypta. Next base: position 68,307 of record NZ_CP110343.1, read on the forward strand.
AGATAGTATCCCTCCTCCACAACCTAAATCTAGTATTTTTAATTCTTTGGAAGTGGCAAAAATCTCTCTCAGCACTCGTATTACATATTCTACTCTCATAACATTCATACGATGAAGCATTTTAAAAGCTCCATCGTTTTTTTCCCATTCTTGAGCAATTTTATCAAAACATTCGTATTGCATATTATCTAAACTTCTTTGTACATAACCATTATATAGCACTAAAACATAGCTAAAGCACGTATACCTAATGTGTAGCTTATTTGGTGGTTTATTTGTCCGTTTATCTTCATTCTTACGGTATTATCGTAGGTAGCTTGATATCTGGTATATTGATTATTATTACTCTCGTATATGTAATAAGAATAGTTATTTATATCGCCAGCCATAGGTGTAGTTCCTTCATTTGAAAATACAGCTTCTTTCATATTTGTATCACTTAAAGCAGAACAGTTAGTAATCTGACAGCTACCATTATTCGGTACATACATATATTGGATAGGTATTTTGTTAACACTTAGCGTATTAGTGCTTTGTTTTAGATCAGCTTTTGGGGAAATATATTGATTCTTAGACTGTAAAACTACAGGTGTTGTAGCATTTATAGAGCCAAATACCTCTAACTGCACATTACTAAATCTTGTTGCAAGACCTCCAGTAAATGAGGTAACTATACGAATATCATCAGATGTTCTTATTTCTTCATCGACATAATCAGAAAGAGATTCTTGTACTACAGTTTCTTTCCCAGGAAAAGCTACAACTCCATATTGTCCATTTTCTTGACAACTGATGGATAAATATGTGCAAGAATAAGATTTTTCAAAAAATACTCCACAACCTGTTCCAACACACATATTCTGATTACCTACACCATCAGACCAACACGGAGAAGCTGCAGTTGGTGTCACGGAACATTCATGCACAAATGATGCTGTTTGACACTTATTTGAAGTAGGGCTACTCCAACCTATATCACCTGGAGTTTCTATACATTCACCACCTAAAGAAAATGCAGAACATATCAGATCTGTATTAACAAGGTTACTTTCACCAAGTTTCGATGCTGAAAATGATATATTTTTACCACTTGGTTTACTCCATCTACTGTCAATAGCTCTAGCAATTGCATCGGTCATCTGACCACTATCGTTCATGACCTTCACACTGGAAATCTCATATATCTGATCTAACATCCCTATCTTTATTCCAACAAAAGGCCTTATTCTTTTTTTATTGAAATATTTATTGACCCCAATACTGGTAGTAAAACTGTTAATGAGTAACTGATTAGCAAAAGTAAGATTCTCTCCTTTTATTTTATCACTAAAAAAATCTATACCAGCAAATGCACTAAATGAACCAAACATACGGCCAACTCCAAATGTAAAACCTAGTGACTGAATATCACTCTTTGTAATTGAATTAATCTCACATGAAGTTACACCTGCAGTAGTCTCGTATTCTAATCCCTTATTCAGTCCAATAATTGGTGAGATATTAACTATACCTCCACCAAAAGTGAAATTTTTTCTTTCCTCGAAAAAATAATCTGTATCATCAACCGCCGAAATAGAAGTAAACGGTAATAACAGGAAAAGTAACCCGACAATATACATACGGGATTACAAAAAGCACTTATACCTCAGATAGTAAAAAGTCTTGTTAAAAAAAGAAAGTGAAAAATACTTTTACCCTAATAAATGTCTCTTAGAAGATATTATCTAATTATCTGGTACTTTCTTTGTTTAATGCATGAAGAACGTTTTGTATTATTTCCTCTTCCTTTGGTAAAGTAGCACTCTCGAGATTCTCTGCATATGGAAGTGGAATATCAATACTAGCTACACGACGTGGTGGCGAATCAAGAAAATCAAAAGCATATTCCAATGCTATCATACTGATTTCAGCTCCAATTCCGCACTTTGGCCATCCTTCTTCTACTGTGACTAAATTATTTGTTTTCTTGACAGACTCAATTATCGTAGCAGTATCTATAGGACGTAACGTAATAAGATCGATTACTTCGCATGATATACCATATTTGGATTGAAGAATTTCACTTGCACGTAAAACTCTTCCAACTTGAATAGAAAACGTCACTATCGTAATGTCAGTTCCCTTTTTTACTACCCTAGCTTCCCCTATTTTTGGTGGTATATAATTTTCTGGCATAACATGCTCTTCATTATAGAGAATTTCATTTTCTAAGAACACAACAGGATTTTTATCTTCTACAGAAATTTGCATCAAAGCTTCAAAATCATAGGAAAAATACGGCGCTACAACTTTCAATCCTGGAACGTGAGCATACCATGATGCATAGCATTGCGAATGTTGTGCACCAACCCTAGACGCCGCTCCATTTGGCCCTCTAAATACGATTGGACATGTAATAGTGCCACCAGACATATAATGCAACTTAGCACATGAATTTACGATCTGATCTATCGCTTGCATAGCAAAATTAAAAGTCATGAACTCCACTATCGGCAATAATCCACTCATCGCCATTCCAGCTCCGATACCTGCAAAACCATGCTCTGTTATTGGCGTATCTATCACTCTCTCTTCACCAAATTCCTGAAGAAGACCACTGCTTACCTTATAAGCTCCTTGATACTGTCCTACTTCTTCTCCAAGCAGTACGACGTTACAGTTATCACGCATACTTTTAGCAATTCCATCTCTTATAGATTCTCTGACAGACTTCATGAGTTAGTTACAAGATGTCAACAAGACTTAGTTAAGGTACCAAAATAACTAAAAGATTCAACTCAATAATCTATGTCATGGAGCTTTCCTCTAAATGCGATGTGTACTATCACGGTATAACTTAAAAGCAAAGGCACAAATATTAGTGCTGATATTAATATCGCTATAAGAGATTTTTCATGTGCCGCACCATCTACAAGTAAGATATTATAAGGAGATATATATGGATATACTACCATTGCGGAAAAAGCGAAGAATGTAGCAAAGAAGAAAAATATAGCTATTAAAGTCACAAAATTAGCCCAACTATATATAAAACGCCACACATACGCCGCAATACAACCAGCTACAATATGCATTGCAATCACGGTAGCACCACAATACCTCATTTCTATCAACCTTTCCCACATTATTTCATTTTTATGAAACAGTAACGCATATGCTAACATCGCAAATAATACAAATCCATATAGTGAACCAATTATATTTCCAGAATGCTTTTTATAAGCTGAAAAATCGATAACTACCGATTTTTGCGTACACGTTATCCACAATTCCCCTAGAATCGCGAAAGCCATTATAAACGCCATCCCACCGCTACAACACGCAACAAATTCCACTATGCCATCACTAAATCCGCTAATATAGTAGAATATCATATGACCTATAGCAAAACTCATGCCAAAGGAAGAAATCATAAAAATGTTACTCCATAACGAATAATTCGCCGTCTTCAGTCGCAACTCAAATGATACACCTCGTAGTATAAGAAAGAAAAGCAATACAAAAATATGAATATAAAGCTTACCTAATATTTCACCATGTGCTTTAGGGAAAGCTATTGTGATAAGTCCTACATATAACACTAACCACGTCTCATTAGCATCCCAAAAAGGTGCAATTGAACCAATGATACTATCTTTTTGAACACGAGATTTATATCGCACAAGCAACATACCAACACCTAAGTCAAAACCATCGAGGATACAGTAAGCACATAGTGCAAAAACCACAAGAAACCCAAAAATATCGGGAAGATGATTTTGTAGTATATAGGTTATCATACAGCAATTATTTTATTAATTTTTCTATCACCTCAAGTGATATATCACTCTTTAATGGCACACCATTAAGTATTAAATATGGTGTATACTCTATCTTCAACTCCTGTTTTCCTTGAAACGACTGTTTTACCACCCTACGTTTAAATAAATCACTTGATTTGCAATGCTCTATTCTACTTTTAGGTATGTTATTGAACTCCAGTATCGATATCATCTTTTTTTTATAATCTCCAAAAATCCAAGAAAGCTGATTCTTGTATAAAATGTCTATTGTTTTGAAATAGAGTTCATGGCTTTCATGGCCAATACATAATGATAAAGCCGCTGCATCGAGAGACTGAGTATCAAGAGGAAATGGTCGATATATGTATAACATCTTGCCAGTTTTGATATACTTCTCCAGTATCTGAGTAAATAAAGAAGCATGATAATGAGCACAGTGAGGACACGTAAGTGAAGAGTACTCTATCATCACATTCTTTGCTTTCAGATCTCCAATATAATAATCATCATGCATTTTATTGAATAGTGGAGAATTGGTGATCACAGCATGCTCTCCAACAGAAGCTGTCGCTGTAGAATATGCATCATTAAATGCAAAAAGTAGATATACAAAATACAGTACAACCATCAAAAAGCACTGCAGATTTCTCAAAAAAAGCATACTTCAAGATAAAACGCCACTAATAGCTAAGTAACAGTATCTAAACTCTACACACGAAATTCAATAGAAATTTTTTATTATATACAACTAATCTTGGAACTTTATCTGATTCCTAAGACGTAAAATCGTGATAATATTGACGATCATTATAATTCCTCCTGAAATACTCATTATCAACATCACGTCTTCTTGTTCTTGAAAAGCGAAAACACTAAACGCCATTATTGCATACACTATATACAACGCTCTGCCATATTTACTATTTATGTAAGATGCTGCTTTCTGCCCTACCACAAAATACCCTATAATAGTACTAAAACCAGAGATTACGATTACTACAGTGATATAAAATTCTGTAAAAAATGCTGGCAGAAATTTTTCAAGAGAAAAAGAGACATATTGAAAATGACTCAATCCTTTTTGTTCAAAAGCTCCACCCAGTTTCGCAATCAAGAGACTTATTATTGATATGACTGTATCGGTAAACAAAGAGAAGAATGTCGTTCTAGCATAAGAAGCTGGAGATTTAATGATCTTAGCTTCGCTGTGAACAACTGAGTCGTACCCCATTCCTATATCGCCTGAGTATATCCCTCTCGCAAAGCCATAATGTATAGCTATAACAACTCCAACTATATTCCACTTTTCTCTGGGAAAATCATAAAATTTAGTCCCTTGATATAGGATTTCATATAATATCTCAGGAATGGCAGAATAATTTACTGCTACTACGTATATTCCGATCCCGATATACGATACTAATAATACTGGCATCATAATGGCGCATATTTCACTAAGCCTTTTTACTCCTCCAAGAGCACTAGCCATTACACAACATAAAGTCACCACAACTATAATTGCTTTATCAACTCCTAATAACGTAGAAATGCTATCCGTGATAACTAAGAATTGTACAACCTCTACTCCATACACACACATCAATAGAGATATTACCAAAGGCAATATTATCCTCCACACGCTACCTTCAGCGAAACTCGCAGCAATGTAGTACATCAATCCACCATCATATCCATCACCATTTTTTTTCTTAATCCTATATCGTATCGCAAGGTAAACCTCACAATATTTTATAATCATCCCAATAAAAGAAGCCAGTAACATCCACAAAATACTCCCCATTCCTCCAAATGTTACGGCTCCCATTATTGTAACTATATTACCTACTCCAACCATCCCTCCAATTGAAGAGAAATATAACTTCCATGGAAGTAGTCCATAAGATGAGTCAGATTTATGAGAAGTTATGTCAAAAATTTCAGCTATATTTTTGATTGGATTTTTTAATGTACGCATCTGTAGGAAACGCGCTTTATAAGTGAGATATATTCCTCCAATTAAAATTACGAATATCCCTAAATACTCCCATATGAAACGATCTATCCATGCAAAAAGCGAAAAAATACATCCCATAAATCTAGCTTAGTAAGCTTATCTTATTACTTTCTATCACTTATATCCTTGAATATAGTATATATCAAATATGAAATATGTAATTGCACGTTTCTCAATACAACAAATAAAACACCTATATCATGATTAGAATAATAGAAAAATTCAAAGAAATGCTTATCAGCGAATTTCAAGCAAGTAATAATACCGTTATATCGTATGTATCTGATCTGAAGTTTTTTCACTCATTTATCCAAGAAAAGAAAATCGATCCATTGTACATTACTCATTCGGATATTACAAATTATCTTATAACATTAAATAAAGAGTCTCTTGCCACCATAAGGCGCAAGATATCAGTCTTAAAAAGGTTTTATAATTTCCTGTTGACTGAAGGAGATATCGCTGAAAATCCAATGCTTAATATTAAATATCCTAAGCGAGAACATAAATTACCAAACGTACCAAGTGAAACTGATATAATGAAGATGTTCACCGGTATACAAGAGTTGTACTCAGACGATAAGTTCCTATTATCACGAAATAGTGCAATATTCGCGGTATTATATTCTACTGGACTTAGAGTATCGGAGCTCGTGACACTTAAATTTTCCGATGTAATAGAGAATGAATTTTCAAATGAAGATTCTGTAAAAAGAGTGATAAAGGTAGTTGGGAAAGGTAATAAAGAACGCAACGTAGTACTAAACGACATCGCATGTACAAGTCTACAGCAATATATTGCCATCTTAAAAAAGAGTTCAAATGATTCTAAATGGCTATTTTTCCCTGAAGATTCTCCATCTACCCATCTTACAAGACAAAGAATTGGGCAAATTATTCGTGAAGTAGCAATATATGCAAATGTGGATAGAAAATTGATATCACCACACAAAGTAAGACATGCCTTTGCTACTCATATACTAAGAAAAGGAGCACAAATTCACATATTACAAAAAATCCTTGGACATTCTTCTATTACTTCAACTCAGATATATACATCAGTATTGAACGACGATCTAAGAAATATGCTCAATGATAAGCATCCTCTTTCGAAAAAGACCTTATGATTAATTCTTCTTAAAGATGGCGAATATTTCTGCCGAACTGGAGTAGCTAGAACATGGTTTGAAAAATCGACAGCTACTAAAGCATTTGGAATATCTTTTTATTATATCGCTCTCTTTACCACATCTCATTACTTTGGTCACAAGAAAACCATTTTTCTTAAGGTATTTCGTAGCAAACAATAAAATTCCGTCAAAAAGCTCTGCAAATCTTAAATAATCGGTAGTCTTATCTCCCGATGAATTAGGTAACATATCACTTACTATTAGAGCTGTGCTAAAATTTTCCGGAATTTTTAGGTTTTTTTCTTCTGATATTTCAGAATCTAGAGCTATCACATGCTCACTATTAAGTTGAAATAAAATCTCATGTATCTTCTTTTCAAGATCATGAGAAAGAAAATTATGCTGTATAAAATAAGCTCCCCCCACTGGCTCAATACGTAATAAATCGATTCCAATAATAGGTGCTAATACTGAAACTTGTCGCAATTTTTCACTTATAACTTGAGACCAACCTCCAGGAGCAGCTCCTAGATCGAGAATCACTTCCCCATTTTTTATCGTTTTTATAATACAAAATTTCTCTAAAATTTCTATCAACTTAAAAGCAGCTCTAGACCTATATTGCAATTCCTTTGCCATATGTGCATACCTATCTTTCTCTCTTCTTTTAAGCCACCTTTGAGAAGAGTAAGAAAATTTCTTGTTCAGCATTAGTCAGTGGTATAGTTAGTGCGTATCATCGACTTTATTGCATAACAGCATATTAGCATTCAGATATAATACGTATATTGACTATTATGAGATAATCACTTATCCTATAATAAATATTTGTTTAATGTATTACATATGAAAAGCGCCAACTTCGAATTCGAAAAACTCCATTCTAATGGAGTGGAAGTAGAATATAAAGTTATTATAACTGATAGTGAAATGAGTCGAAGCATAGAAAACAAAATACTTGAGTTATCACAAAATTACAAGTTGCATGGTTTTCGAGAAGGTAAGGTACCTCTAGCTATGGTACGAAAGAAAGAAATTGAAGGCGTGACAAGTCAATACATTAGAGAGCTGATATCTGAGGGTATTCGTCAATTACATGAGAAAGGTGAGATTGATACTTCATCTAAAGATTCAAAGATAGAACTTGTTGAGATGAAACAAGACGGAGTAATAGTAAAGGTAACTGGTATGTTACCGATAAAAGTAGATGTAAAAAAAATGTTACATGATAAGGAAATAGAATTCCTATCTCTAGATAAAGATGAAGTAATTGATACAAGCGAAGCAGAACAAGCAATTGCACAGCAACTAGCAAAGGAAGTAGCGCAGGATAAAGATTATGAAGCAAAAAAAGGGGATACAGTAGTTATTGATTTAATTGGTAAATTGCTAGAAGACGAAAAAGAAATTGACTTTGACGGTTCATCTGGAACTGGAATAAGCATTAAGATAGGTGACAATTACTTTGTTGTGCCAGGTTTTGAAGACTCTCTTATAGGATTAAGAACTGGAGATGTACATCTATTCGACGGAATGTTTCCTCAAGATTATCACGATCCTCAAATTAGAGGAAAGAAAGTACGATACCACATTACAGTGACAACGGTACTCTCAGTACAGAAAGAATCATCTCTGGACGATGCATTTGCAACACAGATGGGATTCTCTAGCATACAAGAGTTCAGAACTATGCTCCAAACAGACATTATGAGAAGGTATGATAATATCATCGCTCTTATTAATAAAAAGAGACTCCTAGATTTTTGTGCAACTTCACTAGATTTCGAACCATCTGCTGATATGATAGCAAAGGAAAAAGACAACTTAGTAGGTGAATATAAGGAGGCTCTTCTTGCTAAAGATGGAGAAGAGGGATTAAATAAAGCGGTAAAAAATATGCTTAAGGTAAGTGCTATCATTGGAGCTATCGTCCGAGAACAGCACCTAGTCGTAAGTGAAGAGGAAATGAGAATAAAAATGGATCAAATATTGAAGGATTATCCTCAATCTGCACAAAAATTCAAAGAGATGGAAGAAGATTCTGGGTACAGAACTAGGATAAGAGCATCCATCCTCGAACAAAAAGTGGTGGATTTTATGATGAAACTTACAAATGCAGCTTCCTATAAACAGATATCATTCAAAGAAATCAAAAATTATGAAAGTGAAATGATATAGAGATACATTAAGTGAAATTTGTTAGTTAAAAGAAGGAATAATGCTTGTAGCTTCTATAATTAGTTGAGTGTTTGTAAAAAGATTTTAATGACTTCCTAGAAGAAATCCGTTACTGCACTGCTAATTTTACCGAAAAGAATCCTGGGTTGTTACTTTTGCGGATATACGATTGCTATTATTTTCAAGGATAACCTCATACATCAAACTTCTTTGCTACTTAGCGTGATGTAACTTATGTTCTCGATATAAAAATCGCTTCAAATTATGGTAGTCCTGGAATTTACCAAGCAAATGCCGTGAAGCACTCTCTTGAATGTCGCAAAAACGGTACATTTTTGAGCAAGCATTTCTAAAATATAAGTGTCTTAAAATCAAAGACATGCAAGAATACATATAAAAAAAACTTTATACTAAAGAAATAACTGAATTTTTTATATAAGTACATTTCATAGCCCTTACAACTGTATCTATACAGTGGCTTTTTCTACTGCAATATTGCAAATATAATAAAAATACCATTCTAAAATTCCTCATAAACCATCACTCAAAATCAATTCTTCTAAAAAATAATTCCATAGCAATTACTACTTATGGTACTTATTTCAAGATACATGACTCTCTCATCTTCGGCTCTTTTGGTAAGTTCAATAATTCCAATACTGTACTCGCTATATTCGCTAACCCTAAATCTAGTTTTTTGAAAGTAATTGACTTATCGCCAACATAACAAAGCGGCACAACATTCGTAGTATGCTGTGTATTAACCTCTCCACTTTGAAAAAGCATCTCTTCAATATTACCATGATCTGAACATATCAACATTTCATATTCATTTTTTATACATACTTCAGTTAATTCTCTCACACAATGATCTATCGCTTCGCATGCCTTTACCGCTGCTTGAAAATCACCAGTATGACCAACCATATCCAAATTTGGATAATTTACACATATAAATTTATACTCACCCTTTATCAGTAAACCGTTTAATGTATTCGTCATTTCATACGCTGACATTTCAGGTTTCAAGTCATATGTAGATACCTTGGGTGATGGTATAAGAATTCTTTCTTCTAATTTATAAGGTGTCTCTCGTCCACAATTAAGAAAGTACGTAACATGAGCATATTTTTCAGTTTCCGAAATCCTAAGCTGTGATAATCCATAATTTTCAATTATTTGCCCTATAGGTCTTTCAACTACTTCTTTATTTATTGGGGTCACAAAGCCAAAATTCTTACTATCAGTACCGATTGGAGCAAAACATACCTTCATCTTTATCTCTATATATTTAGCAGTATGATATTCTGATATGAGTTGGATTAACTGTCGTATTCTATCGGTTCTATAGTTTGTTATGAAGATAGAATCTCCACTTCTGATACCTTTATAGTGTATATTAGTACTAGGCTTAATAAATTCATCCGTAACTCCTACCTCATAAGATTCCTTTAATTTCTCCATTACAGAATCAAAATTTTCATATTCCTCTCCGTATAATACTTTACAATACTTCTCCGTCCTATCCCATCTATTATCTCTATCCATAGCATAGTAACGTCCTGCTAAGGTACCTACTTTTATATTATCAAACCTTTCGCATAGAGTATTTATAAATTTCACCATTTTCAATCCTTCACCTCTCCTAGAGTCTCTACCATCTGTAATAAGATGCAATACTACATTAATAGAATTCTTAGCAAGATATTCTGCTACCGCTAACATATGATAAATACTTCCATGTACTTTAGAATCTGAAAGCATACCAATAACATGACAATTACTAGAAGAATTGTTCATATGTTCTACTTTGAGCTGAGTAAAGATTGATGATGAATCCATATCATTTTGAGATATAAATTCCTCAACCTTAACTCCAATCTGCTTTATTATATTCCCTGCTCCAATAGTAGTATGTCCTACCTCAGAGTTTCCGATAACCTCATCTTGCACTCCAACATACTTTCCACTTGCATGTAAAAGAGTATAGGCCCTGGTGCTAAATAAATGACTTAAATATGGCACTCTAGCTACACTTAGCGGATTGCTTTTTTCTACTGGTAATAGAGGTAAAGAAACTCGGTGCTCACATGATATTCCTAATCCATCCAATATGCATAATACAACTCCTTTACTCATTACTTCTTATAAATTTTCCATATTTATCTATCATCAAACTTCTTTTTTAGCATATTTCCAAGTTCGTTCAAATGATCGTTATATGTACTTAAGTTAAAATCCACTACCCTAGCAACTCCATCGGAAATTGCGGCACTAGCCACAGCATAAGAAACCGTTCTAAGCATATCTCCGTTAAACGGCGACGGTACTATATGATTCTTTCCATATTCAGGACTTTGAGTAGCTACCATAGCTATTGCATTTGCAGCATCTAACTTCATGCGAGTTGTAATTCTTCTAGCTCTTACATCTAATGCTCCTCTAAAAATATACGGAAATCCCAGAACATTGTTTATTTGATTAACATAGTCACTACGACCGGTGCCTATAATAATATCGTCTCTAACTGCATACGCATCTTCTGGCATGATCTCTGGCTCCGGATTAGCTAAAGCAAATATTATTGGATCAGATGCCATATTTTTCACTATAGAACTGGAAAATGCTCCTCCTACAGAACATCCTATTAGTATATCTGCTCCTATAGCAGCATCTTCCAACGTGCGTATTGTAATATCTTCAGGTAGTGCAAAATATCTTTTCCACTCATTTAATTCACCACGTCCCTTATATATCACCCCTTTGCTATCACACATAATAATTTTTTCCTTCCTAAATCCAAAATTTTCTAGCAAAAATGCTGATGCTATTGCTGCACTACCAGCTCCGTTTATTACAATTTTAACATTTTTTTTCTGTTTTTTAGTAAGTGATAACGCATTTATTAACCCTGCTAGTATTACAACAGCAGTACCATGCTGATCATCATGAAATACAGGGATATCAAGCAGATCTATCAACACTTTCTCTATCAAAAAACACTCAGGAGCTTTAATATCCTCAAGATTAATTCCTCCCCAAGTGTTACCTATTGCTCTCACAACCTTTATAAAACTCTCCACATCGGATTCATCCACTTCTATATCTACTCCATCGATATCACCAAACCTTTTTAGCAGACACGCTTTACCCTCCATCACCGGCTTTGAAGCTAATGCTCCTATATTGCCTAAACCAAGAACGGCAGTACCATTGCTGATTACTGCTACACTGTTACCTTTCGCTGTGTACTTGTAAGCGGCTTCCGACGATTTATGTATTTCCATGCAAGGTGCTGCTACCCCTGGAGAATAGGCGAGAGATAGATCAGCTTTAGTCACCATTCGCTTCGTTAACTCTAACCCTATCTTACCTGGTTTTGGCATCTTATGAAACTCTAATGCAGCTTCATAAATTTTGGAACTTGTAGTATTTTGCATTTTTCAGCAAAGTCTTATATCATCAATTCTGTGCCAACGCTTGTACAATAAAAAACTCATGAAAGCAATTAGGAGGAACATTTATATCTATTTTATATCAATTCTGTTGATGGTAGCGTCTTCTAATATCGCATATTCTCAGCCACCTATAGCCAATCATACGGCACAAGTCATAGAAAAGAAATTAGCTGAATACGTAAAGACAAATAGAGAACTTGGATACACTATGAATATCTCGACAGATTTTGATAAAAAAATGAACGGCCTCCAGATTGAGGATTTAGATCTTAGTAGTAGTAATCTCGATGAAATAGATTTTACTGGTAGCACTTTTAGGAAAGTGAATTTTTTTGGCTCTTTTAGTGATAGGGCAAACTATTCAAATTCAAAATTCTTTGATGTAAATTTTTCTCAAGCTAGTTTATTTAATGTAAATTTTAGTAATGCTGAATTTTATAATTGCATTTTCGATCGTACCTTCATGAAAGGTGCAAATTTTGAGGGAGCAAAATTTTATGAAAGCATAATATCAAGTAGCAACATGAAAAATGTAGCTATGAACAAGCTTACTGCTACTTCTACAAAATTTCAGGATGTGAAATTTGAGAACGCTCAGATAACAAATTCCAATTTTTACGGATGTTCCTTCGAAAAGCTTTTTCTTCCGAAAGTACTATTTACAGGAATTACAATTAAAGGAGGAAAGATAGAAAAAGTACTATTTACATCTTCTGATGTTCAAGATGTAATTTTTTCAAATACTGTACTAGCAAACATAAAGTTTAACTCTTCTAAGATAGCTTCTATGGCTTTTACAGCGGTAAACTCAACACTATTTCAGATTAAGGATTCTTCAAGCTCTAATTTGTCTATTAATAGTTCTTCAGTAGTAGGCTGTATTATTACAAATTCTAAACTACTCAACACTAAATTTGAGCTATCTGAATTTTCAAACATATCTATAAAAGATTCACAAATAGAATCAGCTCAAATTTTTTCCTCAATCATAAAAGGATGTATAATGAATAATTCTTCTATGAATTGCTCTACATGCACAAATAACTATATCTCAGCTCAAACTCACGTTAGTACACTCACATGCAACAGCAACAGTAATTCTATCAATCTCACTAAGATTACAAGTGTGAATTAATAATCCTCTTTACAATCGAGATCGTTTTTGTATTCTAGCATCGTATCTAAACTTAAGTATTGTTGGAAATGGCCGGATCAATGAATAAGGTAATTCTTGTAGGAAGGATGCTAGAAGATCCAAAGTTAATTGATAGAGGGGATAGTTCGTTTGCTTCATTTCCTCTTTTAACGTCTGAGTGTTGGCGAGATAAGGCTACAAATGAAGTAAGAGAGAAAAGTGAAGAACACAAGATCGTGGTATTCAACGAAAAGGGACTAGAAACCATAAAAAACTCCATTAGGAAAAATCATAACATCTTCCTTGAAGGACAACTTCAGACTAGAAAACTGAATGAGGAAGTGAATGGTATCATGGTAGAGAAGTATACTACGGAAGTAGTGCTTCCTAAATTTAAAAGCGAACTTTTAGATCTTGGTGCTAGTTCAAGTAATATGGATTACATGAACAAAGTACTATTAATAGGAAATATCGGTAAAGATCCAGAAATTCGTGTATCACAAGACAAAGACGGTATAAAGGAAGTAAAAATAGCATCATTCCCTATCGCTACGTCGGAAGTTTGGAGAGATAAAAGTACTAACGAGATTCGAGAAAAAACTGAATGGCATAGAGTAGTTGTCTTCAATGAACGCTTGATAGATGTAGTAGAGAAGTACATTCGCAAGGGACGCAAGATAGCAATAGAAGGTCATATACAAAATAGAAGGTGGATGGATTCCTCTAACTCCGAAAGACACGTAACAGAGGTTGTATTACCTAGATTTCGTGGTGAACTTATTCTGCTTAGCAGTATGGAGCCTGTAGAGAAAAGAGATCATTTTCATGATGATGGAAACGATGAAGTTCCATTCTAGATTTAATTAATTTGCGTTTTGTGAAGGTATATGTAGCTTTCGGTTCTAATGTTGGGTGTAGAATCTCCAATATAAGGAAGGCTTTGGATGAGCTGAAAAAGTTAGAATTGTCTGATGTAAGGCACACGCATTGTATAGAAACATCCCCTATTCTCCTACCAAATAGCCCTATTGAGTGGAGTGCGCCATATCTCAATGCGGTTGCTTCGTTCACAACTGCCATAAAACTAGAACAATTGTTGATACTGCTTCAAGAAATAGAAAAGAAACTTGGAAGACCTACACAAAGACTAAAATGGGCTCCTAGAATAATTGATATTGACATATTAATGACCGACTCTCGCATAATGAGTAATACGCCATTTCTTACTTTACCTCATCCAGAAATTCTCAATCGACCTTTTCTCATACATCTACTAGCCACTCTAGAACCTTCATTAACTTTTTTTAGCGATAACCAATACACCAACAAAACATTTTTGGAAATAGCACATTGCACTAATGCAATACAAAACCTTGGTGAGTACAAAAGTTTTGCCATATACCCTAAAATTATGGGTATACTAAACGTTACAGAAGATTCATTCTCTGATGGTGGATTGTACAATACTAGAGAAAAAGCAGTATCACATTTTATATCTCTTGAGAATGCTGGAGCATCTATAATTGATATAGGAGCTGAGTCCACTAGACCAGGAGCTAAAAAACTCTCGCATGAAGAAGAATATACACAATTAGATAATATCTTATCAGCTATTGGCGATATAAATAGCAAAGTAGAAATAAGCATCGATAGCTATCATTTCAACGTGATACAACGAATTCTCGAAAAATATTCCAATATTATTTCTTACATCAATTTAGTTCAATGGAATTTTAAGCCATACGAAATACATATCCTTAGTCAGTATGAAATAAAATTCATTATAATGCATTCATTATCAGTCCCTCCTTCTCCCACTTTCGTTCTACCAACTAGTACTGATCTCATACAGTATATTGGAGAATGGAGTAACTACATTGTAGACTGTGCAATTGCAAATGGTATTTCAGCTTCTAATTTAATCTTAGATGTAGGAATAGGATTTGGAAAAACACATTACCAAAGTATTGAATTACTCAGAAGATTAAGAGATTTTAAAAATGCTTTTGTAAGAAATTTACCAATTCTTGTCGGTCACTCACGCAAATCATATATCAACGCTATTTCACTTCAAACACCTATAGATAGAGATTTAGAAACCTCTATAATATCAGCATCTATAGCCCAATATACTGATTATCTGAGAGTACACAACGTAACTGATACGCACAGAGCATGCGTAACACATAATATCATGAATCAAAAATATTAATAAAAAATTACTCACTACTCATAACGTTCATAATGACATTTCTGTAATCTCGAATAAATTCCTCATAAGCATCATGCTTAAAAGATACTATATCTCGCATAACACATTCTATATTACTCCACTTCCAATCCAAAAACTCTATCGGCTCTTTTGCTATATTTATCTCCTCTTCAGTACCATAAAATTTTAGTACAAACCACCTCTGTCTTTGTCCAATGTAGTACCCATTCCATACTTTTTCTTTTATCTCTTTCGGTAAGTCATACTGATACCACATACCGTTATTACCTACTATATCTACGCTTTTAATTCCTGTTTCTTCATATACTTCTCTAAGTATTGCACTCTCGGGCTTCTCGTTCTCTTCTATTCCACCTTGTGGTAGCTGCCATCCATCTACAGCTCCTTTTCTTTTTCCCTGCCATATCCCAGCATTACTTTTTACTATTATTGCACCAACACCAAGTCTGTACATTTAAGCTTCAACTCTATATAAATATCAACAACTTACTTTAGAAGTAATATATGCACAATCATTATTTTAAAGGACAAGAGCCTTCAAATAGACAGGCAATGCTTGCAAAAGCAATAAGAAATGAAGTGGCTCTCTTAGTGGTACGTGGAGAATTGCTAGAATATGGAATATCTTGTGAGAAAGTTACAATCACTGGTAGTAATATCAGTAGAGATCTAAAAAACGCTAATATCTTTATTCATATAAACAATTTTCAAAATTCTGATAACTGCAAAGAAAATAATGATCCAGCTCCATATGATCTGCTACTAGAAAACTTCGAAGATGCCAAATATTTTATACGTGCTAAGATATGTGCCACTATGAAGATACGTTACGTACCACAATTGCACTTTAAAAGAGATCATTCTATCGATGCACTGTATGAGCTCGATGTCGTGATGCGATCATTATCATTGTGAATTTATCATGACTTTAGTTCTTGCCTCTTCATCTCCGTTTAGAATTGCCCTGCTGAAACAGATGGGATATATCCCGGACATAATAGATTCTCCTGATATAGACGAAACTAGATTAAAAAGAGAAAGTCCAATAAAATTAGCAACAAGACTTGCACAACAAAAAGCTTTAATAGTTTCTAAAAGGCATGACAATTGCATTGTATTAGGTTCTGATACCGTTACCACAGTTGGAGGACGTATCTTACCAAAGGCTCTTACTGAAGAAGATGCAATTCTGTGTATAGATGCATTATCTGGAAGGAGAGCTAAAATCTATACCGGTGTTTGTTGTATTAAAGATAGTATAAAAAGAGAGAAAATATCGTGCACAACTTTAAAATTTAAACCTCTTTCTCAACGAGAAAAAGATGCTTATTTATCATCTAGGGAATGGTATGGGAAAGCTGGTGGATATGGAATCCAAGGGATAGCTGCAAGTTTTATATCTTGGAGTAGTGGTAGCACATATACAAACGTAGCCGGTCTGCCACTTTATGAGACATATTGCCTATTATCATCGTTTGGAATATTCCCTAATTACAATATATGAAACATTAAATGCAGTACAATGCCATTTTTAAATTGAAATCAGAGGAAACGATTTTCAATATCCTCTCTGATACACTATTAACTATGAATTATGAGATCGTGCGAGTAAAAATCGTACATAATGCTCAGGTAGAAATATTGATAGAAAAAACTACTGGAGAAACAGTATCAGTAGATGAAACAGCTAAGGTAGCTAGATATATAAAACCATTATTATATCAAGGGAATGCAATATTAAATAATGATCAAAATTTCTCCCCTATGGAGTATAGTTATGATATTAGTTCATGTGGAATAGAAAAACCACTTACCAGACAAAAAGACTTATTAAATTCTATTAATAAAATAGTAAGTATAAAACTTTATAGAAAAATTACAGATAAAAATGGATTAAAGTTCAAAAAACTAGAAGGGGAATTAGTAAAACTCATAGATACCGGAGTAGTAATACAGCATAACTCTGAAGAAATTAGCATATCATTTGATAATATATCTGAAATTACATTAGTGTATGTTCCATGGAGAGTTAAGAACCATTCATCAAGAAAAATAAAGAAGAAGTAATATGCTAATATGGAGTTCATTTAGCTATACATATCATTGATTATATACATCGTGCATAGTACAATCCTCGTCGAGTTACGAACCCCTATTTATGAAGCGGTAACATCGTATTTGATGTAAAGAAACCATCTTCGATAGCAATGTTATATAAGAAATTATGTCCAAAAAATGATAAGAGATTTTTACAATTCAGATTACAATAAACCCCAATTAATAGAAGGTCAATCAGCAACTGAAGAGCGTTTTCTATTGGGAGGAAAAGGACAAAAATTGTATGAAATGCATAAATTAGGTATCAAAGTACCATACGGCTTCACAATCACAACTGAAGTATACAAAAAATACTCTCAACATTTTACTAATATTGATTTCGAATTACCTGATACCATTAAAAGCAATCTTACGGAAGCTGTGAATAGGTTGAGTACATTTTGCAAAAAACCCTTCGCTCAATTATCTCATAACCCTTTACTTTTATCTGTACGTTCGGGAGCTCCTTTCTCAATGCCTGGCATGATGGAAACGATACTAAACGTCGGATTAAATGATGAGACGGTAGAGAGATATACAAAACAATATGGAGAATCAATTTTCATATATGATACATACAAGAGGTTATTAGAGATGTACGGCAATGTGGTGCTTGATATATCAAAGAACACCTTTGAAGCTCTCTATCATTTTCACCTATCAAAACACACTTCTAAAATAGAAGCCCTAAAGTTCATCATAGAAGACTATAAAAAATTATATAAAACAGAGAAGGGGATAGAATTTCCACAAGACTGCTGGAAGCAATTATTTTCATCTATCGAAGCTGTTTTTCGCTCTTGGAACAATGATAGAGCATATCATTACAGAAACATACATCACATATCACATGACATTGGTACAGCAGTAAATGTCCAAATGATGGTATTTGGCAATTTTAATAACAAAAGCTATACAGGAGTAGTATTTTCTAGAAATCCATCTACAGGAGAAAACGAGCTTTTCGGAGAATATCTCGAAAATGCCCAAGGAGAAGATGTAGTATCTGGCTACTATAATGCATGCTCTCTCGCATCTTCATCAAAGTACAGTGACAAACAACTATCTTTTGAAGAAAAAGAGCCCAAACTGTTTCAAGAATTGAATGAAATTTGTAAGAAACTTGATCATCACTATAATGATATGCAGGATATAGAATTTACCGTAGAAGATGGGATGCTTTGGATTTTGCAGACACGCAATGGAAAACGATCTAGTAAAGCAGCAATCAAAATCGCATCTCAAACAATAAGAGAGTGTAATTCTGAAAGCGCGATAATAAACGTCTTAAACGGACTAGCAATAGAAGATCTACAAAATGTTATGCATCCAATTATTGATGACGAACAACATAATTTCCAAATTCTCTCCAAAGGTCTACCAGCTTCTCCTGGTGTTGCCTCCGGTATTATAGTATTCTCTACGAAACAAGCGGAAGTACTAAGTAATAATAAAAATGTTATTTTGGTAAGAAAACAAACTTCTCCGGATGATATATTAGGTATGAACATATCCTCCGGAATCTTAACAGCTAAAGGAGGTATGACTTCTCATGCTGCTGTAGTAGCACGTGGAATGGGGAAGCCATGCGTGTGTGCTGCTGACTTTCTTATTGTAGAAGAGGACAAGAAAGTAATATTTGGAGAACAAGTGTTGTTCGAAGGAGATGAAATTACCATCAACGGCAGTACAGGTGATGTGATTAAAGGAATAGTAAAAACTATATCTCCTAAACTAGACGATGATTTTTGGAATATCCTCACATTAGCTGATAAAATCAAAACCACCGGCGTATATGCAAATGCAGAAACGGAAGAAGATATTAAAACTGCTCTTCGTTTTGGTGCAGAGGGAATAGGATTATGTAGAACTGAGCATATGTTCTTTGGAGAAGAAAGAATTCCAGTTATGCAAAGCGTTATTTTTGAAAAAGATGCAACTCTTAGAAAACAACATTTACAAAAATTAATCGAATTTCAAAAGGAAGATTTTCTTCTTATAATGCGTTTAATGAACAGTAATAGAATGATAATTAGACTGTTAGATCCACCTATACATGAATTCTTACCCCACTCAGACGCAGAAAAAAATGCATTTCTTATGTATAATACTCATAAATACTCCAAAGCAGAATTAGATGATATCGTGGATAGCATGCGTGAAAATAACCCTATGATGGGTAATCGCGGATGTAGACTCGGAATTACATATCCCGATATATATGCCTCTCAAGTTATTGCTATATGTAATGCTATTCGAGATGCCGTACAATTACATATATATCCTAATATTGGGATAATGGTACCTTTTGTCTCTGATGAAAAAGAGTTAATGATAATCTTTCAAATGATTAAAATTAAAATAAATGAAATTTTACATGATATAGATCATAGCTCTTATACGGTAAAACTAGGAGCAATGATAGAATTACCAAGAGCGACTATAATTGCTGATAAGATTGCTAAAATGTGTGATTTTATCAGCTTTGGTACTAACGACCTTACTCAAATGACATATGGTATATCACGAGATGATTCTGCTAAATTTGAGGAATCTTATATAGAAAACGATATTTTTTCAGACAGTCCATTTAGCGAATTCGATATTGAAGGAGTTGGTGAACTTGTAAAAATAGCTGTCAAAAAAGCACGTACAGCCAATTCTAACATTAGTATAAGCGTATGTGGGGAACATTGTGTGGAAAAGAAAGCTGTAAATTTTTTCCTTGAATTAGGAGTAAATTATCTATCGTGCTCTCCACACAGAGTACCAATTACAAAGCTATTATCAGCACAATACTGCATAGCGAAAAGGACATTATAAAAAAGAGAACAGCTTCATTATTTGAATTGTCAAAATAAGTATTAGCTGAAATTAGTTAAGTATTTTAAAGAAATTTAATTTATGATAGTTGCACTCATTTAAGGAGAAGGTTTTTAATTTCCAAAATGATGCGTAGGAAGTTCCTTTAAAAAAGAAGTGGCATCCGATCATAAATTTTTTGAAATAATCTGGTGCTATATTTATAGTTAAACTTATAAAAAAACTATAGAAATAGCCTGATTTCATATCTTTTTGCTCAATAGATATTACAAATTCTCTATATGAACAACGATCTTAGGGGCTTTTCCGAGTTCTTTTTTGCAAAATTTCGCTACATGCTTTGCTACTGGTTTAATTACAGATGCTACACCACTTTTAAATGAATCTTCAACGACATCTCTTACAACTGCGACCAAGCTAGACACAATTTTTGTATCTTCTTGGACTGACATATCAAGTAATCCCGGCGCTAAAATGTATGGTCTCCTCGCAATTCTATTGTTACTATTTAAGAACAGTAATACCACAACAAGACCATTCTCCATCATCACCTTTCTATCCTTAATAACTATGCTATCAGAAGAGATAAGATTTTTACCGTCTACAGCTAAATATCCAGACTCTACATCTCCTAGCGTATGCATAAGTTCTTCCTTATTTTTAGCTTTCGGATTAAGAGATATCACTTGCCCACACTTCAAAAGTACACTAGCCATCTCAGGATTTACATCTTGTACAAATTCCTTATGCAAAGACATATGAGAAATCTCACCATGCACTGGAATGACGAGACGTGGGAAATTTAATGTTGTATATAACCATCTCATTTCCTCTCTCGAAGGATGACCGGAAACATGCACAAAATGACTTTTTTCAGTAAATACCGTAACGCCTTTTTCAATAAGCTGATTAATCACTCCATCTATTTTCTTCTCATTACCAGGAATTCTTTTAGATGAAAAGACTACTAAATCATCCTTAAATATATCTAAGTGCGGGTGAAACTGCCCTGCTATTGCAGTAATTACAGCAAATCTTTCACCTTGACATCCAGTACAAAGCACTATCAGCTCATCTCTTTTATACTTAGAAGCATCCTCAGCTAATATGAAAGGCTCAAACTCCTTTAAGTACCCGCATTTCAAAGCTACTTCATACATCCTAATTAAAGATCTTCCGGCTAAAACCATCTTCTTCCCCAGACTTTTAGCTATTTGTGCTACAGAATACATTCTAGAGATATTCGATGCGAATGTAGGAATAAAAATAGTACCAGTCTTCCAACTACCAATGATTTCACGTAAGCTCTGCTGCAATTCAACTTCCGAATGCAATGGTTGCTCATTAAAAACATTAGTAGAGTCAGATACTACAGCAAAAATACCATTTTTAGCTATTTTTCGAATAGTATCTTCGTCAGTTTTTGCTCCTACTAGAGGAGTTTCTTCAATTCTCCAATCTCCAGTATGACAAATAGTAGTGTCTTTTCCGTCAACTCTGCACGATATAAACAATATCATCGACATAGGTATCGAATGCGTTACATTTGCAGGTGTGACAATAAAATCGGAAAGCTTAATCTCTTCTCCTGTATTCAATTTTTTTATAAGATCCATCTTCGATTCTGCTACCTCTTGCTCCTTAAACTTACTCTTCAAAACTAAGCATGTAAATTCACTAGCATACAATGGTGGAAAACCCATATACTCCCATAAGTACTGCAGTGCTCCTATATGATCTTCGTGAGCATGGGTAAGTACGATACCAACTAAATCATCCCTGATCTTATCTATAAAATCAGGTTTCGGTAACATCACGTCTATTCCTGGGAACTCATCCCCAGCAAAACCAAGACCACAATCTACCATGAGCCACTTCCCATTGTAGTGATAAAGCGTGCAGTTTACGCCTATTTCACCGACTCCACCAATCGGTATAATAATGAACTCCTTCTTAAAAGTCCCAGTGGAAAAATCCAAATACATGTCAGATATTTACTCTTCTAAATCGAGCTTAAAGCAGCGAAACTATTTGTCAATTGTAGTCACTTTAAGCTATAGTACCAAACGATACAGTACATGTAATATCTTCACATAGTCAAGTAGAATTGATAAAGTGCAAAAAAACTTCTGCTTTTTTTCAATAACGTGAATCACGACGAATTCATTACCACAAAAGCTAAAACTCGCTCAGTGCAAGTAGGCAGCATTGTAATAGGAGGAGACGCGCAAATTACAGTACAATCAATGACGGACACTATTACTAGTAACGTCAAAGACACAGTGGCTCAAATAAAGCTACTAGTAGACTCAGGAGCGGAAATTGTAAGAATTACCGTAGATAATAGTAATGCTGCGACAGCAGTATCAGCTATAAAAGACTCTCTGATGAGAGAAGAAGCTTATGCTAAAATCCCTTTAGTTGGGTGTTTTCATTATAATGGACACATACTCTTACAAGAATCTCATGAATGTGCATTAGCTCTAGATAAATATAGAATAAACCCCGGTAATGTGGGTACGAAGGGTAAAAGGGATAAAAATTTTGAAGAAATTCTAAAAATCGCTCAAAAATTTAACAAGCCTATTAGAATTGGTGTCAATGGAGGAAGCCTCGAACAAGAACTACTATCAGAACTCATTGAAGAAAATACACATAACAACCTATCTATCGAACAAATAAAAAGGGAAGCTATCGTAAAATCAGCATTACTTAGTGCGCAAAAGGCAGTGTCATATGGAATGCAAGAGGATAAGATTATTTTATCCGCTAAAGTAAGCAATCTAAGTGATGTAGTATGGGTTTACAAACAATTATCTAAGCACTCTCAATATCCATTGCACGTAGGACTAACTGAAGCAGGAAGTGGTATAGATGGAATAGTAAAAACCGCGGCAACTGTAGGGATACTTTTACATCACGGTATAGGAAATACCATACGTGTCTCTACTACATCTCATGACAGAACTGAGGAGGTTAAAATTGCAAAAAGCATACTACAGGCACTTAATATAAGAAATTTTGCACCTTCTATTACTTCATGTCCAGGATGCGGACGTACAAGCAGTACTGCTTTTCAAACGCTCAATCTTAAGGTAAATGAGTATGTAGCGGATAAATTAGAAGAATGGAAAAAACTTTATGGAGATGAAAAAATTAGTAAATTAAAAATTGCTGTAATGGGTTGCATTGTAAATGGTCCAGGTGAAAGCAAATCAGCGGATATAGGTATTAGTATGCCAGGAAATAACGAAGAAGATTTAGCAGTAGTTTTTATAAAAGGTACAAAAAAATCCATTCTGAGAAAAACAGAAAATACTTCAATATATCAACAATTCATTACTATTTTGGAAGATTTTATAGCTTCTTCGTACTAAGCAGGAATCGATACTGTGCTTTTCCTTTATTAAAGATTCATGCAAATTCTGTATTGTAATACCTCATGCTGTGGAGTATATACTGGTATCAGGTTAAGTGTTGTTATTGGTAAAATGAAAAACTACGTACCTAGACTGTTAGAGAAATATAATACGACAATCAAGCCTAACATGATGAAGAAGTATCAGTACTACAACGTCATGAGTGTGCCAAAGATTAAAAAAATCGTCATATCTATGACTTCTAAAAAGCTTAGGGATGATCAGAAATTTATAGAAAAGGTCAAAGAGGATTTATGGCTTATTGCTGGACAAAGACCATGTCAGACTAAAGCTAAAAATTCCATAGCAGGCTTCAATCTAAGAGAAGGAATGTTACTTGGCTGTTTCGTTACTCTTAGAAGAGGCATGATGTACGATTTTTTGGATAGATTTGTAAATATCGCACTTCCTCGCGTAAGAGATTTTAAAGGAATCTTACCTAAGCAATTTGACGGACGTGGTAATATCTCAATGGGAGTTAAGGAACAGATTATCTTTCCAGAGATAGACTATGATAAAGTGGAAGAAATAAGAGGAGCAAATGTGACAGTAGTTACTACATGTAATTCTGATGCAGAAGCGAAAGATCTTCTACTAGAATTTGGGTTTCCTATCAAATAATCTTCTTTTTTTTATCTTTCTTTAGTTTATTTGTGCCATTTTTGCAGTATGTGTGTGTTAATGTTTATCTTTTTGAGTAATTTTCTTCTATAATTGCACATCAATTTAGAACCATACTTTTCCCAGTGTCTCTCGCTTCAGCATGTAATGACATCATTCCTTTTGACGTCTTTATGATCCTTTCCAATAGAGATTACTATCAAAATGCCGTAATTGGCAAAGTAGGAGATTTTATCACAGCACCCGAAGTTAGCGATGTGTTTAACATGATACTCGGGAAGGCGATACTCTCTCATGCTTTAAAGAAAAAGAGCAAGCTTCTTATAATAGAACTTGGTGGCGGTACAGGTAAGATGATGCGTGATATATTGCGCTTATTTCAGGCTTATACAGATAATAATATCACTACAACGGTATCAGCAGTATTTATGCTAGAACAGAGTGCAAGTATGAGAGAAAATCAAGAAAAGAATATCGATAAAGATATACTCTCTTCTTGCCCTATAGAATGGTTTTCAGATCTCGACACTCTAGTACAAAAAGCTCAGCTTGTAGCTGAAGAAACAAATTCTACAGTGGTTGTTATTTCTAATGAGTTTTTTGACACCCTTCCGATGAAACAATTTCATCTCAGTGATAAAATTTCTGAATTACATGCGCGTTGCTTGGAAGAAAATAATATAGAACTGATATATAGAGAGCCATCCGAATGTAGCACCCACCTTATCGAGGAATATGTAAGGAAAAATGCTAAACTCCTCAATCAAATCATAGCAGAAAACAAATACGCTATCGTTGAACTTTCTCCAGTGAGAGAAATGTACTTAAATAAACTACTAGATATAATAATACCTTATAATGGTATGTTTCTGACTATTGATTACGGACACTTTGGATATAAACATACGGATTCGATTAAGTTCATAAAAAATCACAAACTACTCAATAACGTTAGAAAACTAGGAGAAACTGATATATCATCAGCTGTCGATTTTTATGCTCTGGCTAAAGTAGCGATACGACGTAACTGTATAGCGACATTTTGTTCGCAATCTGACTTCCTCAAAAAACATGGTATTTTTGATATAGCTAAAGATTTCTTCCACAAATTCCTAGACTCTGATATACATGCAAAATATTTTGAACAAATGTGGTTGGATACTGCTAAACTTACATCTAAACTCGATATGGGAGGTGCTTTTAAAGTGCTCAACATAACTAATTCTCCAGTACAAAAAACGGGCTTTAAACGATGCATCTAAAGCAAATTTCTTTAAATTTTATATTTCTATACTGTAATGAAAATATTAAAACAAATAATCCAAAAATTAGAAAAATTAGAAGAAGAAAAGCATGAGCTGACCGAACTGATAAAAGAAACATATGCTCAATCTAGATCTATAGGATTAGAACCTAAAATCGTAAAGAAAGTGGTAGCATTAAGAAAAAAAGGATTAGACGTAGCATCTCAAGAAAATGAAATGATAGAAAAATATATGCAAGCCTTAGAAAGTGATGATGTTTAGGCAGTTTCTTAATAAGAGTAGTATTTGTTATGGTGGTTCGTTGATATATGATATATATTACTGATTATCGTATTCATATAGTGACTGACGTAACACATGTGCAATTCACGCAGCATCAGTATGGGACATACTCTCGCATCTTTTGTGCAGAAATATAAGGAAAAATGCTCCTTTATAGTGTGCGAATTTAGAGGCGATGAACATATCAGGAATACATTGCAAAATTTTGGTATTATGCCATATAAAGAAGTTTCTGCAATACGTAAGTACAGTGATAGTATAGTACTTTTCATAGCGGAACTTAATGTTACAGTTGCAATCGGACTACCCGTAGCTGAAGTATTATTTGTTAGACCAAAAGCATAGACACATCTATGGAATTCTGCTGTAACGTTGCTCTTTTAGGGCATCCTAATTCAGGAAAGACTACTTTAATGAATAGACTGAGCGGTACTAAATGCAGAACTGGAAATTGGTTCGGTGTAACTCTCATGAAGAATGAGAAAAAATGCGAAGAAATAAAGTTTATAGATCTGCCGGGAACAGATTATTTTCCAAGAGGTACTTCTTATGAAACTGGACACGTAGAATACGAAATTGTTCATGACTTACTGAAATCAGATGATGTAGATCTCTATATAAGCGTCGTGGACGCTACTAATATTAAGCATGATCTCATGTTCACCATGGAGCTCATGATGAGAAAAGCTAATGTACTCATAGTAATTACAAAAGCTGACATAGCGAAACGGCATGGTATTACGATTAAACATGATACCCTTGCTACGTTATTAGGATGCGATGCTTTTGTAGTAAGTGCAACCTCTAATAGTTCAATTACAGAATTAAAAAAATATCTATGTAAATGTGCCACTATTATTTGTACGGCAAAGAAGAATAATCATCAGGTTATGCCATATTTTAATAATGTTTGGAATGTACTTCTCCCATCAATAATAAAGCATCAGTTTCAAGATAACGAAGATAAAGCTAAAAGCATAATAAATGAGTTAAAGCATGCTAAAACGACTGCTAAAAAAGAAGTATCAGGCCTTATAAGCGTATTTTCGCTTTTTGAATTACTACAAAATTCTACAACTTATAATTATGTAGATTACAGTATTGTTCGCTATATAAAACAATTTACTGAAAACATATTTTCGTGCTACACATCGTTCATTAATGAAATATATGATAAAACAGTAATTGTTGAAAAATCTCGAACATTGATAAATTACATCGATGAACTATCATTTAAATTAATATTTACACTTCCGATTTTCGCACTTTTAATAAGTGGAATACTTTTTTTATCAGCACTATCTAGTTCCTTCATTTCACCTATATTGCTTGATTTGGTAAATGCACTCTTTACATATCCTGCAACATTAGCTATCTCGGGAGTTCTACCAGATGCACTATTAATACTAGTATATCGTAGCCTCTCTTTAGGATTAAATATTATCATCTCTTTCATACCTCCAGTCTGTACATTATATGCATGCTTATTCACCTTGGAAGAAACAGGCTATATGAGCAGATTATCACTCTTGATGAATAGAACTTTATCAAGAATAGGCTTACCAGGAAATGCAATTATTCCACTCATCCTCAGCTTTGGCTGTAATGTACCATCAATACATACTACGCTTAGTATCAGCAACAAAAAAAGCAGAATCATAGCAATTATGATGATACCATTCATGAGCTGTAATGGCAGATTTATAGTTTTCACCACTATAGGATTATACTTTTTTCGCTCATATACTTTTTTAAAGATTTTTGAATTATATGCTCTCGGAATTTTTGTAGGTATCCTTACAGCAATAATACTATGCAAGATACTAAAACCACAACCTGATACAATAATATTGCGATTATCACAATACACACTCCCATCTTTTGCTATAGTTAGTCAGAAAACGTGGGATTTCTCTAAGTCATTTATACTAAGTATTACCAAGAGTATATTTATATCTCTCATAATATTTTATACATTTTCTTCTTTTTCGCTTAAAGAATATAAAATTGTTACAAGCAACTATTTATCTGATTCTATTCTTGCGGAAATGGGAAGAAAAATATCATTCATTACTCAACACATAGGGGTTCATCCTGATGATTGGCAAATAAACGTAGCACTTATAGCTGGAATCATTTCAAAAGAAGTGATTATCACCACCGCACGTACACTGTACACTCTAGAAGATAATGCAAATGAACAAGAATTATTGTTATTGCAAAATAAACAAAAATGGATGCTCCAAAAATATGAGCAAATTTTCAATAGATACTTTGAAAACAATACTGAAATATCAATTCACGAAGAGGTATTAAAAACGAATTTTGATAATAGTCAAAATGTATTCGCATTTATGGTATTTGTATTACTATACTTTCCATGCATTTCCGTTTTTGCAATGATAAAATCTCAAATAGGCTTGAAATGGGCAATATTATCATTTTTATGGTCTACTTCTATAGGATATATCTTAGCATGGATATTCACTTTAATATAATTTCACTTCATTTTCATTCCATCTTCTGTCAGGAAAACAAACGTATCATTCTTCTTCACTTCCATAATCGTAGTAAACGTATTTAATCCCTTCTCTCTCTTAAGCTCAATTTCAGCAACTCCTTCTTCTTCAGAGGTGATACTAGTATCACAAAATGAAAGTGGATACATAACATTCCTGATATCTTGCAATTTTGCATTTTTAACATCTTCTATCTTTAGAACGATAATATATTCATCACGTAAAAATGGTCTTGCAATACCTATCACAGGATTAGCAATTATATTTTGTGCATACTCCTGAAATAGCATCTTTACCTCAACATCTTGAACTTTATTAGCTATAACACGCGGAAACTGAATATCAGCTTCAGACTGAACTGTAGCGTTTTCAATATATTTTGCCACCTCATCAATAGAATTTGATTTCTTATATTGCTGGGCAATTTCAGTAAGTAAGGAATTTGTCAATAGATCCTTTCTTATCATCAGTTGATGAAAACTTATGAGACTATTTTCGCTCAAACGAAAAGTCTTAGATACTTTTACCCCAAACATTTCATTGATAGCTAAAACAGAACTAATCTCTCCCATACGCATTATGGCATAGTTTGATATTCCAAATCTCATGTAACATTCTTTTTCTCTTTCTGAGATCTTTTGAAAAGATTCAGACATTTTGAATAATTTCTCCCCACTTATCTGTAAATTAACAACCTTCTTAAACTCTGAAAATGGTAAATTTTTCTCGGTTAGCAATTCATGTATACTGATATTCTTGTATTGTCTATGCTCCTCTTCTATCTTTTTTAGCACAAGATTTAGCTCTTGCTCTGAAAGTTGAAGACCTAATCTTTGAAGAGCTATGTTTGCAAGATGAGCATTTATTATCGCATTCAGCAACTTAGCGTCTCTTTTGATTGCTTTCTGGAGTAAAATCTCATTAGCTTTTGCAAAATAATCCAAATCTATGTTAGAAATAGCACTCTCTCCGACTACTGCATATATCTCGTAACTCTGCACAACTCCATATACTTCTGCTTGCTCAGTAAAACAGAATAGTAAAAAAGAAAAAATAATATTGCGAAATTGCTTCATTTACTGCTAAACACTCCTTATCAATACACAATATATCAATCAATACTATATCTTCAAGAATTAATCGCTCATGATCGCATACGGATGCAAATTATTTCAGAGAAGCAATGCTATACATAGACGTAATATTACCTATCGCAATAGATACCTATCTCACGTATAGCGTACAGAATTTAGAAAATGATATCTTAGGTAGATTTGTTATAGTTCCTTTTAGAAATACTACTACTATCGGCTTAGTAGTATCGACTCATAATACAAAACATCAATTTGAAGTACGTGAGATAATTAAAATTATATACGAATTACCTCATATCGATTTAAATACAATGCAATTTCTAAAAGCTACGGCACACTATAATATGTCTCCGATAGGAATTTTCTATAAAATGATTCTTGGAGGAATGCATACGAAACCTCATAGAATAGGAAAATTTAAAGTAAGCAAAGATGAAATTCTAGATAATGAAGCATTGCAAGACATTTCTCTTTCTTCTCATCAAATGAGAATAGCTTCATCGATAGTAGCAAATCTACAACAATACGGTGTTCATGTATTGCACGGTGTAACTGGCTCAGGGAAAACAGAAACATATCTCTATATTGCCAAAAAAGTTATAGAAAGTGGCAAGCAGGTTTTAGTGCTACTACCAGAAATACTATTAAGCACCCAACTTTCAGTAAGATTTAAAAAGTATTTTAGAGAAATAGGGATATGGCATTCCGGAGTAAAGCAATCGGATAAAAGTTCCACATGGCATAGAATACAACGCTCATATGATGATGCGTCGATGATAAAATTTGTAGCAGGAGCTCGAAGTGCCTTATATTTACCAATGCATAATATAGGACTCATCATAGTAGACGAAGAACACGATACTTCATTTAAGCAAGAAGAAAATCCTCTTTATCAAGCAAGAGATATGGCAATTATAAGAGCTAAATATCATAACATACCGATAATACTATCATCTGCTACACCATCAATACAAACGATATATAACGCAAAAAAAGGCAGATACTACTATCACAAACTGGAGCAAAGATACAGTTTATCAGGAATACCCAATGTGGAAATTTTAGACATCAGGCAAAATACTCTCCGATCTACATGCAATAGCAAGCAAAATACACTACCGATCATCCACCCTTACTCATTGCAAGCAATACAATACACTCTCCAAAAAGGAGAGCAAGTGATGCTTTTTATCAACAAAAGAGGATACGCTAACGTCCTAATGTGTAGTTCCTGTGGAGCAAGAATAGGATGTGAAAAATGTAATGTACCACTAACATATCATAAAACTAAAAATATAGTTTTATGTCACTACTGTGGCTACAACCACCAATTAGAATATTCTTGTCCAGCATGCAATAGCATAAACAGTATTAGATTATATGGTCTTGGTATAGAAAAGGTAAAAGAGGAATTAGATAAATTACTTCCAAACTATGAAAGTACCGTATTAAGTAGCGACTTTGTCATCAATAAAAGTAATAATATCTTATCAGAAATAGAAAACGGAAAGATAAAAGTAATCATAGGTACTCAAATACTCTCTAAAGGATTTCACTTTCCTAATTTACAACTTATCATAGTTATAGACTCTTCCAGTACTCCACTTATCAGCGATATAAGAGCACTTGAGAAAACGTATCAGAATCTTTATCAGCTAATAGGACGAGCTGGAAGAGAGAAGGATAATGCAAGAATTATTTTACAAACTCATGAACCAACTCACTGGTTTGTACAATCTATCATCAATATGAACTACGATAATTTCGTAAAGCAGGAGATGCAAAACCGAAAAAATGCATTAATGCCACCTTTCGCTAAGTTATGCTCTATGAGCATACAACACCAAGATCAAAAAACTGCACTACAATC
The DNA here is from genome assembly GCF_034359305.1 of Candidatus Fokinia cryptica. Taxonomy (NCBI): domain Bacteria; kingdom Pseudomonadati; phylum Pseudomonadota; class Alphaproteobacteria; order Rickettsiales; family Candidatus Midichloriaceae; genus Candidatus Fokinia; species Candidatus Fokinia crypta. The sequence goes on from NZ_CP110343.1 coordinate 100,227, forward strand.
CATCAGAGCTATAGAAGATATTATGAGAAGTGAAAATAAAAAACATAATGTTGTTGTGATGGGAACTTCAGAATGTCCCATCTTTAGATTGAACGGTACCTTCCGGTATCGCATTATATTGCAATCACAACATAATATGGCGATACAAAATTTCTTAAATAATGTTTTTCACAAGCATCCTAATATTAGAAAAAAAATGAAAATCGACATAGATCCATACTCTTTTATATAAATTTATATAGATAATGCATTAAAAATGAAAAAACGTTATAATTCCCAATAATTGATTATTTATGAATTTATTATGTATAAATACGATATAGAAAATGTTTTCGCTAAGATTTTACGAAAAGAAATTAGTTGTCAAAAAGTATATGAAGATGACTATTGTTTATCATTTCATGATATCGCTCCTCTAGCTCCTGTACACGTTTTATGCATACCAAAACTACAAGTAGTAAATTTTGATGCTTTTATAAATGTAGCCACTCCTCAATTTTTTCATTACTTTTTTAATGGGCTATCCAATACAATTAAGATTTTAGAGTTACAAAGTGGCTATAGATTAATTAGTAATTCAGGAGCAAATGCTATGCAGACAGTGGAACATTTCCATATTCATATCCTTGGTGGAGAATTTTTAGGAGGATTACTACCCGAAACGTATAAAGAACATACAAATTAATTTATAGGTATGATATTTCAAAACGATATCACACGCATAGAGGATATAATCTATTCATGCTTTGAATCTCAATCTAACAACAAAAAACACCAACTTATACCTAAGATTGCAAGACATATATTGAGCGCTGGAGGTAAGAGAATAAGACCATATTTCTCACTACTGGTAATGAGTTACGGTATGGAAAATATCTATTTCTGTGACGCTAGTTTATCCATAGGAGCAGCCATAGAATTACTACACACCGCAACTCTACTGCATGACGATGTAATAGATCATAGTGCTTATAGGAGAAATATTAAAACTGCAAATAAAATATGGGGTAATAATGCGAGTATTTTAGTAGGAAATAACCTTTTCAGTAAAGCTTTTGAGCTTATAGCTAAAACGAAGTCATACGAAATAATGGAGATTCTAGCAAATGCTTCATCACATATTACTCAAGCTGAAATTAGCCAACTTACTACAATAGGAAGATATGATATTAGCAAAGAAGAATATATCAACATTATATACGGCAAAACTGGTGTATTATTTGAGGCAACTGCTAAAATAGCCGCTATATGGAAAAAGTACTATAATATCCAGAAGTGGGCTAAATTAGGACGTAATATAGGTATATTATTTCAAATTAAAGACGATGTACTAGATTATAGCAGCAACAATACTGGAAAAAAACGCTTTCAAGATATCTTCGAAAGAAAAACTACATTACCTCTTATGATATTACTAGAAAACGCAAATAATGAAGAAATTGATATAATTAAAGAAATATTTAGTAGCAAAAGAGGTATCATAGCAGAAAGTAAGTTAACTATTCTCGGAAATTGCATGAACAAATACAGAGTTGCAGAAAAAGTACTGGAATATAGCAAATCTTATCTAGAAGAAAGTTTTATAATATTGGAGGAATTAAAAGAAAACACAAACTCTGATAATGCATTATTAGCAGTACGAGAATGCATGAATCTCTTACGTCATTTATCAAATTTTCAGTCTGTATAAAAAATATTATAGCAAAATAAAGAAGCTTAAAAATGATAATAAAATATTGTAATAGTAATCTCTCCGAAGTACTTCTCTAGTTTATAATACGATTAATGCTGAGGCCTTACGGTATTGATAAACGCACTGCTATTTAGAAATTTTAAAATATTCTCCAAAATTGACAAAATATCTACCACTGTTAATTAAATGATTTATAGTTGTTGTGATCAAAGTGTTTAGCTTTTAAAGTTTGTACAATATTTTGTTGATGTGATGAAAAAAGTAATAGACATAGTACGCATCAGAGAGGATAGCAAAGAGAAAGTAGAAAAGAACAATTGCGAAACCAAATTGCATTGCGAAAGCGTCGAACATCTCGGAGAAAATTGGAAAATTGTCAGTGAAAAGTTAGAATCCATAGTAGGACGCACAGCATATAGAAATTGGCTTTCTAAAATACAAACTTTGGAACAGAAAGATGATACGTTGATACTTGAAGCTCCATCTCATTATGTGAAGGAATTTGTGATGCGACACTACTTTATTAATATCTTAGATGCAATAAGGGAAGTTTGTCCTTCAGTCATTCACGTAGAAATGACTGTTTCTACAGGTAAGAATGGAGCTGTGAACGATGATAAATTTTCTACGTTTGGTAAACATAGTAATGCAGTATCAGGAGCTAAATCTCACTCATCATGTACTTTTCAAAATTTCGTTGTAGGCGAGGCTAATAAAGTAGCTTACTTTATGTTAAAACATCTATGTGATACATCCTCCGAAGGTATTGGTACACCTAATGTAATGTATCTTTACGGACAGCATGGGAACGGCAAAACACATTTACTACAAAGTATACTTTCTAGTAATTATACTTCTAAACACGGCTCTTCATACTATACAGCTGAACGATTTTCTCAAAGCTATATTGACTCAATCAGAGGTAAATCTATTTACTCATTTAAAAAAAATATTCTCGATAATGACCTATTGCTTTTTGATGATGTGCAGTTTCTCTGTGGAAGAGAAAAAACTGAAAAGGAATTATCATGCATAATTGCAACAATGATAGAAAATGGTAAGCGTATCGTCATCACCGGAAACGAACATCCTAAATTATTACCACTTTCTAAAAGACTAGAGTCTATTTTACTGGGAGGTATGGTGGTAGAACTAAAACAGCCAACACAAATGCTAAAAATGAGAATACTAGAGCAAAAAAGAAAGATACTTTCTCATAAATCAGAAATTGCTTTAGCAATCTCTGATGAAATATTAGAATTAGTAGCTCAAAAAACTTCAAATATTAGAGAAATGGAATCTCTACTTCAGAAAATTGTAATGTCTTGCGAAATTCTAGGAATAGAACCGGATATCGATATTGTTGATTCTATATCATGTTCGGATGGAACTAGCGAAACTTCTGAAAAATGCGATTCTTCAAAAGTACCACTCATACTACCAACGCAATCACAGATACAAAATGTAGTATCTATAGTACTTTCGTATTATTCGATAACAGAACAACAACTTGCATCTAGAATTAAAACTTCATCCATCATATACGCAAGGCAAATGTTAGCTTTTATATTGCGTAACTCTTTTATGTTATCATTTCATCAAATAGGTAATTATATGGGAAATAGAACTCACTCTACAGTAATATCTTTATATAACACTTTCAAAAAAACCCTCCAAAGTGGTAACTCTCAAGCTGTTTCCACTTACAATCATTTGATGTCAAAATTGCAATAAAATCCAATGTCGCAAGGACACTACACTTTTAAATTTTGATCATAACTTTATTACGGCTTTTATATAAAATATCTTGTGAGTTTTTTCTGTTTCGCTAAGATTCAGTTGCATATTGCTTAAGTGTCGTTTACGTGTGTAGGTTTCTTGTTTTGTTATGTGTCGTATTTTGTACTAGTTGCAGTTCAAGTATTGAACGTCATGGCTATTCTTTTCGAGATGTAAATCACGAATCTTTCGACAAAACTATATTGAAGGGTGCTCCTGCTAGTTCTATAGATAAAGTGTTGGGTACTCCAATGAGTGTAGTGGTAACAGATAATATGCTAAAAGCTTTTTATATCGAAGCGTTAGTAAAGCATAAGCCTATTGTAGGACAAAATGTGGTTTGTTATAACGTCTTGGAAATTACAGTAGATCCTAAAAGTGATACTATTGTTGATGTATCATTTTATTCTACATTCCCTCGGAAAGTACGATATGAGAAAGATAAAAGCAAGATAGATGGGCAAAATTTCAAGGTATTGCAACAATTTTTATACAACGCTGGAAGATTTCAGAATTAAATTTAAGAATGAATATGGCTCTTAATCACAGGTATATAGTGTTATTTGTAACTTTCACATTATCGTTAGTTATTTTAGCATTTAACAGCATTTACGTTTTGCATCAAACACAGTGCGCTCTCGTTTTACAACTTGGAAAACCAGTTAAAGTCATAAAAGAACCAGGTTTACGTGTGAAACTTCCATTTATACAGAATGTTATTTTCTTTGATAGAAGAATACAAAATATCACTTTTTCGTCTAATGACGCAAATGAATTCGTTACTGCAGAACAAAAGACAATGAAAGCAGATGCATACTGTAAGTATAGAATTGTTGAACCATTGCGTTTTTATGAATCGGTAAATAATGAATATGTTTTTAGAGAAAGATTGTTGGCTGTCATAGAATCTTCTCTTCGCAAGATAATAGGTAGCGTTTCGTTCAATGATGTACTGAGAGAAAATAGAAAAATAGTGATAGAGAAGGTTTTACTAAATGTAAAAACGCAAATGAGAGCTTTTGGTATTGAAGTAATTGATGTGAGGCTTGTGAGTGTGCAATTACCGGAAAAAGCACTGAAAGCAGTTTATGAAAGAATGAAAACGGATAGAGAAAAAGAAGCTGTTGAGATACGTTCGCAAGGAGCAGCTCAGGCTAAATTAGTAAGAACAACAGCCGAAAAGGATTGTGAACTTATTATAGCTGAAGCTGAGAGACGAGCACAGGAAATTATGGGAGAAGGAGATGCAGAAGCAGCAAAGATCGTCGCAGCTGCAGCTGCTTCAGATAAAGACTTTTACGTATTCTACAAAAGAATTGAAGGGTATAAAAAGGCACTTTCTAATAAAACATATTTCTTACTTTCTGATGAAATGGGTTTTTTAGATACCTTCTTCAAAGGTGTGAAAAATGAGTAAGATGAAGCATATGAAAAAATTACTTATCGTAAAAGATTGTTATAGCGAAGCGGATAATAATTTATTATGCAGTATCGAAGATGTGAGCTTTTTCGTTTATGTTGGAAAGCTGTATTGCAATAATATAGACGATAAAGTTAAGGTTATAGAATCTGTAAAACAAGATGTTGCTAGTGTGTACGATGTTAAGCATCTTACTGAATTGAGCAATGAATGCGACTGCGTACTTCTATTAGACAGACTTGGTAATAGCTTTTACGAATATACAAAAGTCGCGTTATGCTATTTGGCAGCTTTAAAAGATAAGGCTGTCTTAATTAACAGCAACATATTTACCAACACCTTTCTTAGACTCAGCAATCATCAAATAAGAAAATGGTATGTTTTTGGCACCGTTGATAGTAAATACTTTAGTAATTGCAATTACAGGCTCACTTTAGCAGATTCTGAACTAAACTCTGTTAATTTCGTTTTATTCGATAAAGAATATAACTCAGAACTGAATTTGATGAAAAAAAACTTTAGTAATACTCTTAATACAGCAGTTGATATAGCTTTTTCTTTTTATAATCAACAAAATTTCTTTTAAGCATTAAGTATTTTACTTTATATTTATCAGTAGTACTTCCGGGATCGTATTTTTACCAGCATAAGTAATTTGTGCGTTGTTATGCATTAGCATATATGAGTGTCAGATCAATTTCACATTAGCGGATACGCTACAGTTTTTGAACATTATGATCTAAATAATGATGTCATCAAACCACATGCTTTTGAAAATCCTATTCCCTCTACATTACCACTGCTGTGGGAACATGCTTCTAATCAGCCAGTAGGATATACTACAAGCATAGAACAAGATGAATATGGATTATATATAAGTGCATTAATAATACTAACAACAAAAACTGCAAGAGAAGTAAAAAATCTTATATGTGATTCAAATATCAGAGGACTAAGTATAGGATTTATACCAATCTCAACTAAATCTGATCCTCGTACACCATGTCGTATAATACATAAAGCAAAATTATTAGAGATAAGTATTGTCACAATACCATCTAATTATTTAGCTCATATTACGTACTTCGGCTAAAAAAATGGTGGGTGATAGCGGACTCGAACCACTGACCTCTACGATGTCAACGTAGTGCTCTAACCACCTGAGCTAATCACCCAATCACACACTGCATAATATACATAACGTGATAAAAAACAATATTCTAAACAAATTATCGATAAATAATGAATACTGAAAATCTTCAATCAAATCAGCAAGCAATCTATCATGAAAAGATAGCTAATTTAGAAAATATACAAAAAGACTTTGCTAAGAAAATGTCACAGATCGAACGTCTAGTACAGAAAAATGTCACAGATAATGCTGTACCAGTACCTAGATATACAACATCTGACAGTCATTTAACATCCTATATGAGATATGCAAAATTGGAATATGATCATAAAAATGCTAATGATTATGAAATCAAAGGTTCCCCAAATGCATTTATACCAAAAGAAGAAATAAAAGAACGGTTATACTCTAAAGTATCCGCATTATCTCCAATACATAAATTATCTAAAAAAGTTTTTACCACTACAAGCGTATTTGAATACATAAAACCTTCTACTACTCAAACTGCAAAATGGATTACTAATTCTGATGATAATTTAAATAAAAACGAAATTACATTTCAGCATCATAAAATACCAGTTTTTGATTTGGAAACTACTTCACGTACTACTCAAACAATGTTAGATGATTTGAGCTTTGATGTAGAAGAGTGGTTTTTGAATGAAGTATCTATGAAGTTCGCTACAATAGAAGAAGAGGCTTTTCTTCATGGTGATGGAAAAACTATGCCTTCAGGAATATTAAATAATAAAGACATAGGTACTGCAGAAATCTCCATAAGTTCACTATCTATCGATCATTTTATTGAGCTATTTTATTCTTTAGAAGAACGATTTTCTCAAAATGCCACTTTTATTATTAGCCCTAAAGTGGCTAAAACATTAGCAAAGCTAAAAGATAGCAGTGGAAAGTATATTATCGATTCTATACCAAGAAATGGAATTACAAAGTTATTAAATATGAACGTCGTAATTTCTCAAAATATGCAACGCGAAAATATCAATACAATTCTTTTTGGGAATTTTGAAGAAGGATATCTTATAGTGGAAAGGCAAGAAATTCGCATATTGAGAAATCCATACATTGATCAAAGATGCATAACATTTTATGTGACTAGAAGACTTGGTGGCGATGTAATACAACCTACAGCGTTTAAAAAACTAAAATTGCTCAATAAATAGATGAGCTTTTCATATTCACTACCGTTATCTATAGAAGAGATAAAGCTTTTTCTCAGAATAGAGCATGATGAAGATAATGAGTTGCTTAATGCGTTACAATTCTTTTCTATCAAAAAACTAGAAGCATATCTCAACATAGCGATAATACCTCAAGTTTATAAATACAAATTTGCTGAAGCAAAAAACTCCGTAATACTGCCGGTAATTCCTGCAATTGAGATACAAAAAATTGTAACTCATAACGGAACTATAATTAGAGAAATTACAAACTTAAATACAAAAATAATAGATGAAGAAGTAGTAGAAGGCTTACCAAAGTTACTAGCCGATTATCTAACAATTTACTATATTGCTGGTAATTATTTTGCGAGTAAATATACATATCACATGAAGTATTGCTTATTAGAAGTAATAGAATGTGAGTATAACAACAAAAATAAAAAGCCTAATAACGCATTAGATAGTACATTGCGGAAATATTCGGCATTCAAAAGATATAAAATATAAATATAAAGCATATGGAAATACCAATTATTATTGAGAAATTTAACCCATCTATATTGGAATTCGGAAATATAAAAGATACATGGATAAATCCGCTGAAAATATGGGGGAAACTTATCAGTACAGAAATTGATAAGATAGAAAATAGATATCTACAAAAAACAAAGATTTCAATAAATAATACATCTCACATGAGATATATAATTCGAGCAATAACTGAAGAAGGGGAAACAATAAGAGCAAAATATATAAGTAAAGATAAGTTACTCGGATATATAACATCTATAGAAATTGATGAAGAAAACAGTAGTTGTATTTTCATATGTTCTAAAATATCTACTTATTATAAATATGATGAAAACAAAAACTCCACTATATCTCCTTACTCAAATAGAGGAATTACTGAAAAGTCATTCTTATAACCTCTCACCTGTCTGCATATCACAACATGATACAAATATAAAATCTTCTAATAATATAGATAAAAATACTGGATATTATTTTTTCTCTGAATCAGATACTGAATACTTTACTCCTTCTCTTACTATAAAGGCACTTGATATAGATAAAACTTCTCACTTTACGTTTGAGTCATATTTGCTACATGTAACTATCAACATAGTAAATGAAAAACATAAGAATAATGAAAAATTATTAAAAATAGTATCAAATTTAATGCTTTCTTTAACTAATGAGAACATAAAAATATCTAAGCATGTGATAAAAACATCTCATCACAATAATTATAAAAATATGGAAGTTCTATTCACATATAATACATATCTTTATTACTATCCTAATCAAAAATAATAACAAATAACTTCTATTACTTACTAAGATCAAAATAACATATAAGAGGAACATGATCAGAGGGTCTTTGCATTATCCTAAATTCATCCAATATAGCAGCTTTAGACATCATACTGGAGATTTTATCTGATACACATATATGGTCTAATCTCATACCAAGATTTTTTACATATGAATTTCTATCTCTATAATCCCACCATGTAAATTTTTGAATATTTGGATTTAAAGCTCTCCACATATCAATATAATTAGACGCAAGAATTTCTTTTAACCTTACTCTTTCAGATTCGTGAAAGCCTATAGTACCATCCATCCCTATCGGATCATACACATCAATGTTATCTGGAGCAACATTAAAATCTCCACCTATGATATAGTTATCATCAAGCTCATAGGCTTCCATCATAAGTTCTTTTAAACTTTCTAAAAAAAAGAGTTTTGACTTAAAATTTTGGGAAGATACGTCACTTCCATTTGGGAGATATAATGAAGCTACCTTAAAACATACTTTATGAACATTAATCACTATTTCTATATATCTAGCTTCTCCTAAGTTATTGCCTATGTCTCTACGCTTGTATTCATCAACTCTATATTTTGATAGGATAGCTACTCCGTTATAAGATTTTTGTCCATATATATAGGAAGAATATCCTAATTCTTCCATAAATTCGTAAGGAAAGTTATTCTCATCACACTTGATTTCCTGTAGCAACACCAAATCGGGAGAATATTTTTGGCATAACTTTGATAAATGCTCTAACCTCACTCTTATAGAATTTACATTCCATGTACAAATAGAAAACATATCAACGACTTATTTACTGCATTTTATTAGTTATCATATTAGTGAAAAATTCAGCATTACTAGAGGTATTTTTCATTCTTTCTTTTAGTAATTCTATAACTTCTTCTGGATTCATATCTGATAATATCTTCCTTAGTACCCATATTTTTTTCAAGCTTTGTGCATCTATCAATAACTCTTCTTTTCTTGTACCAGATTTAAATATATCCATTGCAGGAAATATTCTCTTATCAGCCAATCTTCTACTCAATACTATTTCAGAATTTCCCGTTCCTTTAAATTCCTCAAATATCACATCATCCATTTTAGAACCTGTATCTACTAAAGTTGTCCCTATTATAGTAAGCGAGCCACCATTTTCTATATTCCTTGCTGCACCAAAAAATCTTTTAGGTCTATATAGAGCGCCAGAATCAACTCCTCCACTCAAAATTCTACCAGAAGATGGTGCTACTTCATTATAAGCCCTAGCTAATCTCGTAATTGAATCCAGCATTATTACAACATCTTTCCCAGTTTCTACCAACCTTTTCGCTCTATTCAACACCATTTCCGCGAGATTAACGTAATTTTGAGAAGGTTCATCGAATGTTGAGCTATATACTTCTCCTTTTACAAAACGCTCCATTTCCGTAACTTCTTCTGGTCTTTCTCCTATTAGTAACACCATAACAGTACAGTCATGATATTTTCTTGAAATTGCATTTATTATATTTTGCATCAGAATAGTTTTTCCAGTCTTAGGAGGTGCAACTACAAGAGCTCTTTGCCCAAATCCTATTGGACTAATCATATCCACAATTCTGCAACTCAAGTCATCTCCTTCAATGTCGCTCATGTCTATCCTTGTATCTGGATATACTGGTACTAAATCATCAAAATTAACTCTTCTCCTTAATTCTGTGACAGGTACATCGTTAACCATCTCTATATTAGCAAGAGAAAAATTTTTGTTCTCTCCTCTTTTAGGTGACTTAACTGCTCCAACAATCATATCACCACTTCTAAGAGAATATCTTTTTATATAACTTGAAGGTACATATATTTCTTCAAAATTTCTAACCCACGGAAAATTCCCACATGCTCTCAAAAAGCCAAAGCCTTCCCCTATCACATCTAACAAACCACATGCTAAAACTTTAGAACCTCTTTCTATCAAAGAATTTACAGCATGAACGACTTCATCAGATTTTCTGTCAAATCTTTCCACTTTTATCTGCAAATCTAATAACTGTGACTCATCCATTGCTCTTATATCGTTAATCCAATAAATTTCTGCATTATCTTTGTATTTATAGTCTAAAGTGGCAATTTCTTCCCTTTCATCCTTCATTTGCTCATCTTCTTTCCTTTCCCTTACAAATCTATGCTTTACAGTTCTTGTAAAAGATCTTTTTTCTATTTTTTTATTTTCATTTTTCATATGTTTCACGTGAAACAGTTAATTTTACAATATATCGCATGGAAATGTCGCATTACTTCTTGCTACACAATCTACAAATATATTCATAACATCTACATCATGAGCTTTTACCCATTTCCACGATAATTTCTCTCGAAAATATCTGATATAGAACAATACTTCATTCCATAAATCGACGTTTTTTACTTTTCCTCCGTTCCAGTTGTTACGAGTCCAATTTTCTATCCATATACTTGCTCCATCACATACATATTTACTATCACTTCTTATTTCTATGTATCTCATGTTTAGCTCAGTCGCTTTCTTCAAGCCAGAAATGGCGGCAGTGAGTTCCATTCTGTTGTTAGATGTAAGTTCTTCGGCTCCGGATATCAAGAATAATTTATCATCAGCTTTTACAAGCGATGCCCACCCTCCTTTTCCTGGATTACCTAGACATGACCCATCACAATAAACAATTCCAACACTCATAAAATGATCTAATATCTTATTATTACTATGATGTGGAGATTGAAGATTGATGAATAACTCACTTATATATTTCTTTTGATGTTATTGCAAATATATTTATCTTATATCTTACAAAATTCGATATTTCAAAAGCTTTGAAAGCTCGATTATTTTGTTGAAAAAAACAAAAAACACATATATAATCTCTAAAAGCACTCAAAAATAGACAGGAAATTAGATGTCCTTCATTTATTCGTTGCATCATCTTATGAATCAGAAAACGTTGTTCGTAGCTATACTTGTAACAATCATTCTAGTAATAGCAGTAGCCACTTATGTGGAATTTGTTAGAAAACGGGAAAAAAGCATACTACACAAAAAACAAAATGTCGCTCATTTAGAAAATCTTATAGATGAAAGGATATCTAATTATATTCAAAAAAATCCCGAAAGAGTAGCTCTTATACTAGAAGAGTATTACAACAGGAAGAGATTTGATGATGAAGTGGATGAGATATTTCACGGGTTGCAGAATGATCCAAATATATCAATTCTACCAAAAGAAAAGCAGAATTTAGAAGAGGTTCAAATGGTAGTATTTTTTGATTATCTTTCCGATTCTTCTAGAGCATTTCTTCCAATTCAGAAAAAATTTGCTCTACAAACGAAAGTTCCTCTCAGAATTTTTCATAAAGGAATACCTAGTACAGAGGAATCAGCAATATTGACTAAAGTTGCTATTGCTTCATATATAATCTCTCCATCCTCATATCAAGTTTTGCATGAAGCGTTTCTCACTGCTCCAATAGAGGAACTGAAGGATTACGATAAGATGATGGTCGTAGTTCGAAATTCTGGAATTGATATTGAAAAATTGAATGCTCTTTTAGTGGATTCTGAAGCCGTGTCCTCGATAGAAGCTATTTTATCTAATAATGTAGATTCAGCTCGTATTATAGGAGTAAGAGTTACGCCTTCCTTCTTAGTTAAGAATAAGCTTATTGACGGAATGCAGTCCGTAGATAGTTTGAATGACATTGTAGGTAATAGCTTACAAGATGAAGAGAAAGAAATAACAGAACTTAAAGAAGATAAAAAAGAAGATAAAGATATTGACGATATCCGAACTCAAGAAGAGAAACATCCTTAAGATTAGTACCTTAGTGAATTAATAAATTTCTCAATCGTGCTTGGAATGAATTCTTTTTCGTTTTTTTTAAACCATTCTTTGATTACTTCTATGCAGTCGACGGATAAGTGATTCAACAAACTTTCGAGAGATATCATTCCTTTGTGCATCATTGCTAAATTCGGATTCATATCAATATTAAAATTATCGATGATAGAGAGTAGTTCTTTTAATAAAGTGGAGATTGCACATTCCTTTTTGGAATTTTGTACAGCGATCATGATGCTTCTACATGCTATAGAGAACGTATATTTTGTAGATGGATCTAAATATGATGCTTGTATGTGAAGATCTGCTACATCATCATAGTTTCCTTCCAGAAAAGACTTTATAATTCTTCCAAAGATTTTCCCATCTTTCTTAGATATACTGCCAATCATTCCAAAATCTAAAGCAACTACACGATCATCGTAAAACAAAAAGTTCCCTATGTGAGGATCTGCATGAAAGAAGCAGTCGATATAAATTTGAGAAAGAATGAAGTCAGCAATCAATCTTGCAATATATTCCCTTTTTTCAATAATAGAGTTGTCTGTTATAGATATTCCATTAATCCATTCCATCACAAGCATTTTATTTGTAGAGTGCATTAATTCCAATTTTGGTACTTTTATATTACATCTCCGTACTGTGTTAGAATTATGCATTCTTTCCATAGTTGCGGCCTCCATATACAAATTAAATTCACTTTTTGACGTGATACTTACATTTTGCACTATCTTTAGTAATCTATCTTTCATTTTTTTTGAAAGTAATATGCAATATTTTATTATAAAAGCTATAAAAGAAATATTATCGTAAAATTTTCTTTCTATATTTTGCTTTAGTAGCTTTACTGCATAGACGTTTTCATCTATTTCTACCCTATATACTTCAGCTATAGAGCCAGCTGCTATAAATGTAATATTCTTAGCACTAGAAAAATGTTCTTTGATGATATTTATTGAGGAAGCGGGATTTTGTATTGGTACACCATCGTATAATTTTTGAAATTCATAAGCTATCTCGGAACTTATTACATCTTGCCTAGTAGAAAGTACTTGTCCTAATTTAACAAATGCAGGACCTAAATTTGTCATAGCGAGGCATAATGCCTTACCTATATTGCATAACGCGAGTCTCTTTTTACGAGCATCTTTATAAAAGCTATAAAGCAATAGAGTAAATAATATCTTTACAGAGTACGGCTTTAATAACAATTTAAGCAATTTTAGAAAATACTGCATTAAAAGTACAAGAAAAGATAATAAGCCACATGATTGCTATTTATTTTATGTATAGTGTAACTTAATTCAGAATGAAACTTCTAAGTCATAGTTAGTAGATAAGAATTATCCAAGTAAACATATAGATTGTGAAGAGAAAGATGCAATTTTTTACGAGAAGTTATAGTACGAATTGATGAGATATCAGCATTGAAAGCATAAGTGTCTTCATGTACAATACGCAAAAATTTTTTTGCTATATGTATATAAAATGCATTCTCTTGCTTATTTGCACTATTGTGATGAGCTTGAGTTTTGATGAGAAAGGATGGGCTAGTATAAATAGCATTGGTATTGCTTGTTTTGGTGTAAAATCTGCGAACTCTAAGATTGTAACAATGGACTATGATAGAATTCACTATCTTGAGCAAATGCTTAAATTACGTCCATATATATCAGGAGGAATTGGTGTAGGTAAATACGATATAAACAATGATTCAAGTGTATTATGGATATTACTTACATCGTTTTCTGGTGGATTTATGAAGAATTTAGGATGTTTTGGTATTGGTGGTTACAGTACCGTTACAATATGTCATGTAAGACATGCTGATAATTTAATGAGTATACGTTTCGATAAGAATCATATTATTACTAGTAGCGTTGGTATCAAATTTGATTATAGGGACAAAATTTCATTTCAGTTGTGTTATACATTTTTTCCTAATTTTGAAAAAACTGTAGAAGCTCAAAACGGTACATTGCAGAAAGGAAAGGTAACGAATCGCTTAGAGTATGATGGTAGAGTAGAAGTGCATACATTATTAGAAAATAGTAGAAGAGGGTATGCAGAAAAAAATATGGAGAAAACTCTACCACCCGTTATCATACCTTCATTATCGCTAAAAGTATCATTTTTATTCTAATTTCTATAAAAAAGTATTTATCACTCCATGTTATAAAATGATTTATATAATTACATAAACTTGATTATCATATTTGCTGCGATGTATTATGTCCTGACATATTTTATTTATCAAAGAAATATAAATGTCGTTGGGTCACAGAAAAAGGATAAGAAGTTTATTTCGAAAAGCAAAGTTTGGTACTACGAAGGAGGAGCGTTTATTGGAAATATTACTTTTCCAAGTTTTTAGTAGGAAAGATACCAATGAATTAGCTAAAGTCTTGCTAAGAAAACATGTATCTCTAAGAGAAGTATTTAACAAACATTCAGACATAAAAGATGAAAGGAATGTCGGAAAAGGAGTAGAAGAATTCTTTATTGCGATATCAGAGCTATTTCACCGTTGTTACATGCATAATAGAAGAGCAAAACGTATTACGTTAGATAGTTGTATTAGTGTAGTGAGGTACTGTGAGCTGAAAGTACCACCAGAAGACTGTAAGATATTAAAGATATTGAGTTTAGATGAAGATAACACACTAATAGCATCTGATGTAATTGGGGTAACTGTAGGAGAAAAATTAAGGTGCGATGAGATGGAATTTTTGAGATTAGCAATAGTAAGGAAAGCTACATCTGTGGTTATAGTGCATTACAATTGTACAGATGTTGTATATGCCCTTCTAAGGATTCCACGTTTTTACGAACTACTATGTAACACAAATGTAAAAATACGAGACTATATCTTAATCACATCGAAAATTAGCATATCACTCTTTTTTTCAGAAGATAACTTTATCACTCATAAATACCTTATAGGGTGGTACGGAAAAACTAAAAAGCAAGTACTACTAAGATAAGTGAAATGTGCTGCTAAATCTATGCCAAAAACGAATGCCCTTCCTCATATATTCGAGAGAGATAGCGATTCAGGATGCACTATTAATGTTCTCTATAATGTAGTATACCGATCACATAACGCTTAGCTTCTTCAAGATCACAATCGAAGACCATACTAAATTCCGTACTGAAGAGCAGCAATGCACTTTCATATAACTTCTTCGCTCCGCTTGATACATCAGCCATGTTAGAGTTATATAGATCGCGCAATACACCAGCAATCTCAGATAAATTTCCAGAAGCTATTTTTGCTCCATACTCCCTTGCTATTCTGCCCCACATACCTCTTCTTGGAGTTTTTGGGCTTTTAAGCACAGAAATAGCAGTCTCTAACTCTTGTTTAGTGCTGATATGACGTAAACCAACAGTTTCAATTTTATCCTTTGGAACTTTAACTCTCACCTTATCATTGAGAAATACTATTTCATACGAAGAGATGATGACTCCGGCAATTTCCGTATTGCATTCACCTTCTATTTGTCCTATTCCCCTAGAAGGGTAAATAACTCTATCGCCTACTTGAAAAGGTTCTTGCATAATACCAGATACTTTCCACTACTAAAATCAAGACACATTCTACACTATTTAGTATGATTTTGCAAACCTTCTGAAATAATGATACAATTTATCGATGTATAGAGATTAATTTCTAACTTATGACGGCTGAGATGTTAGCAAGGCTGCAATTTGCAGCAAATATCACTTTTCATATTCTATTTCCTTCAATTACGATTGCTTTGAGTTGGATATTGCTATACTTCAAATGTGCTTTTAACAGAAGTCAATCTGAAAGTTGGAAAAAATTGTACATGTTTTGGACAAAGGTATTTGGACTCTCTTTTTCTTTTGGCGTTGTTAGTGGAGTTACTATGTCATTTCAATTTGGCACAAATTGGCCTGGTTTTATGGAGAAAGTAGGTAATATAGCGGGACCTTTACTTGGAAATGAGGTATTAAGTGCTTTCTTTTTGGAAGCAACTTTTCTTGGTATAATGTTATTTGGATTTGGGAGAGTACCTAATTTACTGCATGATATAGCAACTTTTCTTGTAGCTGTTGGAACTACATTATCGGCATTTTGGATTATTAGTTTAAATAGCTGGATGCATACCCCTGCTGGTTTTGAGATTATAGATGGAGTAGTAATAGCAAAAGATTGGTTTCAGGTTGTATTTAATCCATCGTTTCCCTATCAATTTTCGCACGTCTTAATAGGTTCTGGTATTACAGCAGCATTCTTAATAACTGGCATAGAGACGTACAAGGAAACAAAAAATAGCAATAATGAAAGCGTCGTTAAGGGTAAAAATTTCGGGATATTGCTTATTACTATACTTTTGCCAATACAAATCATTATAGGAGATCTACATGGGCTTAATGTACTCAAGCATAATCCTGCAGCAATTGCTGCAATGGAAGGTTTATGGGAAACAAAAAAAGGAATACCTCTTGTAGTTTTTGCAATACCAAATGAAAAGAAAGCGGAGAATAAATATTCCGTAGAAATTCCGAAATTAAGTAGCCTCATATTGACACATAGTTGGAATGGAGAAGTTCGTGGCATAGATAGCTTTGAAACACATCCACCTGTATTACCTGTGTTTTTTGCCTTTCGAATAATGGTGGGAATGGGTTTTTTAATGTTTTTTATTGGAATTTATGCTTCATATCGCATGATAATAAGAAAAAGTTATAATAAATTTCTGAATACCATTCTTATCTTTATGACTTTTTCAGGGTGGATAGCAAATATAGCTGGTTGGTATGTAAGTGAAGTTGGGCGACAACCATATCTGGTATTTAATATCTTAACGCGTACCGATGCCCTCTCAAAGATAGTATCGGATACTAAGCTTTCTTTTACATTCCCTATATATCTTATAATGTACGTCGTTTTGTTATGCGTTTATGTGTGGACTATATTTTATATGGCACGTAATGATACTCAAAAACAGTAAAATCTAAAATTAATTTTGATGAAATAAAGAGAAATGTTCTCTATATACCACTGGATTGGAACTTTCATGCTATTTATAGCTCTTATAATGTTCGAATTCATATTACATGATAAGCATTCAAAGCAACCTCAGAAGGGTGAATCTGTTATTACGAACATCAGTATGGTGCTATACGTTTTAACTGCATCTATAGTGTGTTTCGTGATATATTTCTACTTTTATACTAGAAATATATCGTTTGTTGAGCAATTTATTACGGGTTATTTGATTGAGTTATCGCTCAGTATAGATAATGTGTTTGTCTTTATAATGTTATTTGATGCTTTTAAAATTGGAAAAAAGCAACAATATAAAATTTTGATGCTAGGTATAATAGGTGCGATTTTAATGAGAATGGCCATTATAGTATTGGGTATACCAGTAATAGCAAAATTTAATTGGGTTATAGGGATTTTTGGAACTATCTTGTTTATAGGGGGAATAAAAGCCGTAAGTAAATTTTTTAGGAAAAAATGCTCTAGAATAGAAACTGTTGTCGTGAAGCCTGAAAAGCGAGATGTAGGGGTATTTATCAGGTGGTTAATGAAATATTTGCCGATAATATCACAAAAATTAAGAATAACTTTCGATAAAGATTATGTTGGAGATAAGTTTTTTATCGTACGAAATGGCACTCTTGTAATAACTAGATTATTTGCAATACTGTTGCTTGTGGAGAAAGCAGATTTGTTATTTGCATTGGACTCAATACCAGCAATAGCTTCAGTGACGAATGATAGTTTTATTATTTTCTCTTCGAATGCTTTTGCCGTCCTTGGGTTAAGAACTATGTATCACTTTCTTTCTGGAATAATACATACTGCATTATTTTTGGAACTAAGCTTAGGATTTACGCTTATTTTTGTGGGGAGCAAGATGTTACTGAAAATTGTACATTATGAAATTAATAATACGTTTTCTATATTGATCATTTTGAGCATCTTTGCCGTACCAGAAATCGTAAGGTACTTCAGTATGAAGCGAGAGAAATGATGTACAATGACTTGACTTTATGGAAAAAATTCTTATACCATGACTGTTACTTATGAATATAAAACGTCTTATGTTTGCTGTAATAGAGCAGGGAGCGAAGCAGTACTTAGTATCGCTTGGCTCTATAATAAAGATAGAGAAGGTAGAGCAAGATGTAGGGGGAAGATTTGAATGCTCAAACGTTATAATGTATACTGGTAACGGTACTTCTGCTACAACTAAGGGTAAAGTAGTATGTGAGGTGACTGAGCATCTAAGAGACGATAAGATTTTGATTTTTAAAAAACGGAGAAGACATACATATAGGAGGCTTCAAGGGCACAGACAGTATATCTCTTTTGTGAAGATTGTCGATATAATCCCGCACTAGGGTGGCGTTAGAAAACAAGTATTTGTATATGCGATTTATTTTAGGTTATGGCAACTAAAAAAGCTGGTGGTAGTTCGAGAAACGGTCGTGATTCCAGAGGAAGACGACTTGGACTAAAGCGTTCTGGAGGACAAGCAGTGAGAGCTGGCAATATAATTGTAAGGCAACGTGGAACCAAGTATCATCCGGGAGTTAATGTAGGTCTTGGGAAAGATCATACTATATTTGCATTGTGTGATGGATATGTTGTATTTAGGAGAGGATACAAAGATCGCAATTATGTAAGTGTTTCCAGTACTTCTCCTTACACTTCCTCTGTAACTAATTAGGATATGGTGTAATTTTGTCATGAGTTCAAATGATGACTTAATATACTCTCGGTATGGTTGGGATCAGTACTTCATGAGTATGGCTTATATGGCTTCTATGAAGAGCAAAGATCCTAAAACTAGAGTAGGGTGTGTAATAGTTGGTAATTCTTCTTCCATACTTAGTACTGGATATAATGGACTTTCTCGTAGTGTTGAAGATCTAGCTTCGCGTTATCGTTCTTCGGAACTAAAATATGCAATGTCTAATCATGCTGAGGAGAACGCAATGCTTAATGCTGCTAGAAACGGAATCAGAATTGATGATTCTACTCTTTATACGAATTGGATGCCGTGTGTTGCATGTAGTAAAAGCATAATTCAGGTAGGCATAAAAAGAGTGGTATATCATACTGAATATCCAGGTAATACCAATGATATACCACGCAATCCTAAACACGGATTTGATATTGCAAAAATAATACTCGAAGAGGCAAGTGTTCTACTAGAAGGTATCAGTTGTGAAATTATAAAAATAAAAGGATTGTACAAATCTAAAGAGATTAATGTATAACTTTGCCATAGCGTTAATTTCTTCAGATATTTCGTTATTTGCGAAGCGAATCACGATATTATTTACTGATTCATGTGATGATATTTACCCGAAAGAATAGTGTATTTTCAACATTATGTGTACTATCTTGTATTATCTAGTAAAAACTAATCGCTTTTAATGCAGAATATGTACGACGTGATATGCAAGCCATCAATTGAGAGATTAAAGCGAGCTAAAGCATATGATGTATGCTGTTATGCTATAAAAGACTCGATAGTTGCGGAATATGTGATTATAGCTGAATGTTCTTCGACAAGGCATGCTATCTCTACAGCAAACGATATGTTGGAGTATTTAAAAAAAGCTCTTGATATACCTGCCGTGATGATAGAAGGAATAAGAAGTGGTGAGTGGATTCTTTTAGATATAGGTACTGTGATAGTGCATATCTTTACAAAAGAGTCGAGAGAATATTATAGTCTCGAAGAATTTATAACAAATTCCGGCGGCAGTATCGTGCTATCATAATGCAAAATTAGGTATGAAAAAGAAAGCTCTACAGCATATTAGAAATTTTTCTATTATTGCTCATATAGATCATGGTAAATCTACCATAGCAGATAGGTTAATCGAAGAATGTAAGGGAGTTGAGATGCGTGATATGAAGGCGCAAATTCTTGATTCTATGGATATAGAAAAAGAGCGTGGCATTACTATTAAAGCTCAAACTGTAAGACTTCTTTATACGGCATTAGATGGAAATGAATATGTGTTAAATTTAATAGACACTCCTGGGCATGTAGATTTTAGTTATGAAGTAAGTAGATCTCTTGCAGCATGTGAGGGTGCAATTTTAGTTGTAGATGCATCTCAAGGAGTAGAAGCTCAAACTCTCGCAAATGTGTATAAAGCAATGGATGCTGATAATGAAATTATTCCAGTTCTTAATAAAATAGATTTGCCAGCAGCAGATCCTGAGAAAATTGCGACGCAAATACGTGATATTATTGGTCTTGATACAACAAATATTATTAAAGTATCTGCAAAAACTGGTGTAGGTATATTGGATATTTTAGAAGGTATAATCAAGCTTCTACCGCCACCTAAAGGTGATATTGATAAACCTCTCAAAGCTTTACTGTTAGATAGTTGGTACGATAAATATTTGGGAATTGTTGTATTAGTTCGTGTAATGGACGGTGAGGTAAAAAAAGGCGATGAGATTGTTATGATGTCGAATAGTGCAAAATATACGGTAGAGAATATAGGGATATTTACTCCTAAAAAAGTTAATGTAGAGTCCTTAAGTGCGGGTGAATGTGGATTTATAGTAGCTACAATAAAGCAAGTAAAAGACTGTAAAGTTGGTGATACGATTACTAATGCTAGAGTGCCATGTGATAAAGCTTTATCAGGTTTCAAGCCAAGTCTTCCAGTAGTATTTTGCAGTATATATCCAGTTGATAGTACGGAATTTTCCCTTTTAAAAGAGAGTTTAGAAAAGCTAAATCTTAATGACGCAAGCTTTACTTATGAGGTAGAAAATTCTGCAGCTTTAGGCTTTGGATTTCGATGTGGTTTTCTTGGAATGTTACACTTTGAAATTATTCAAGAAAGAATAGAAAGAGAATTTAATGTTGGACTTGTTACTACACCTCCGAGTGTAATATATAAGGTAACTCTCTTTTCTGGAGACAATATTGATGTGCACAATGCCGCAGATATGCCAGATCCGTCAAGGATAAAAAGTATACAAGAGCCTTGGATTAAAGCTATTATGATGACACCCGAGCAATATATTGGAGTAATATTGGAGTTATGTAATTCTAAAAGAGGAGAGCATGTGAGCATTACATACTCTAGTGATAGAGTAGTTATTACTTATATGTTGCCATTAAATGAAGTGGTATACGACTTTTATGACAAGCTGAAGTCTTGTTCGCGAGGATATGCAAGTTTCGATTGGGAGAAAGCTGATTATAGGGATGGAGATTTAGTAAAGCTTAACATTATGATTAATGGAGAAAGTGTAGATGCGATGTCCACTATTATACATCGTACTCGTGCGGAAAGTAGAGGACGTGAGATATGTGAAAGGCTTAGCAAACTCATACCAAAGCATATGTTCCCTATACCTATACAAGCGGCAATAGGAGGAAAAATTATAGCAAGAGAGACAATTAGTGCATTGAGAAAAAACGTTACGGCAAAATGCTATGGTGGAGATATTACGAGAAAAAGGAAACTTTTAGAGAAGCAGAAAGAAGGTAAGAAACGCATGAAATCTATAGGAAGAGTAGACGTTCCTCAGTCAGCATTCGTATCTTTACTAAAAGGAGAAATAAAAAACACCGATTAATGGATGCTAGAAATTTTCATTTACAGCTCTCATATCACTTTTAATAGCTATTCTATCATCAAAAACGAAGCAATCTCCCAGCCATTTCGAATCAGACTTAGTTCCACATTCTTGAAGATATCTTATTATCCCACCATCTAAGTGAAATACTTTTTGAAAGCCCTTTGCTTTGAGGTATGACGTTGTTTTTTCACATCTTACACCTCCTGTACAATACATAGCGATTGCATCATTTTTGTTGAGTGTAGCTACATAATCATCAAGCCAGTTGAAGAATTCTGAAAAATTTTCGACTTTTGGATCTATTGCTCCTCTAAAAATACCGACGCAAGTTTCATAACTGTTTCTCGTATCTATAAGTTTGACATTTTGTTCGTTGAGCAATTCGTTCCATTCACTTGCTTTTAGATAAGTACCAGGAGTGAATGGTATTTTGTCAATTCCCCTTACCGTAATAATCTGAGATTTTATCTTTACTTTTAGCTTTCCAAATGGATGAGAATGGGAATAAGTTACTTTAAAATCCATAACGTATCCCGTAATTTCTAAGATTTTAGTTAAAACTCTAGTTTCTAATTCAGATGGAATAGAAATAGTTGCATTTAATCCTTCCTCTGCTATCAATATAGTGCCTTTCACGTTATTTTCTGCAAGAAAGTTTTTTAATTGTGCTTGTATTTCTGTTGTGTTCGTGATGCGAGAAAATTTATAAAATGTTGCTACTGAAAACTGCGACATATTGGATAGAGAGAAAAGGGATAATCTAGTAAAATCTGTCTAGCATATATTGATGATAATCTCAACTATGAGGACGATTTTGAGTGTGAATTTTCAATATAGCTTGTATTTTTTCGGTAAATTGTTTAGATTTCAATTAATAAAACTTTGGTTGTGCACATGATAAACAAAAAGCGTAGAGCTGAAAGAACTAGAGTAAGGGTGAAGCTGCGTAATAAGTCGAGCAGGATGAGAATGACGGTTTTTATATCGAATTGTCACGTTTATTCTCAGGTAATAGATGATACTAGCGGAAATGTATTACTTTCAGCTTCTACTCTAAGCATGAGAGTAAGTTCCTCAAGAAAACCGAATTATTCAAATGCTATATGTGCAGAGCAAGTAGGCAAAGAAATAGCAAAAAAATGTAAGGATGCAAATATTGAAAAAGTAGTATTCGACAAAGGAGCTAAAAGATATCATGGTGTAGTAAAAGCTTTTGCAGAGAGTGCTCGTAGTGGCGGATTGAACTTTTAGTGCTTATATGTTTGCCCTAGAAGGTAGAAAAATATTATTGACCGGTGCTACTGGAGGTATAGGACAGGTCGTTGTTGAATATCTTGTTAAAAGAGGTGCTATTGTAGTTGGAAGTGGAACTACTAGTAATAATGATGTTCTCCAAGAAATGGAGATAATTTATGGTGGAAAGTTCAAAGGCATACAATTCGATCTTGGTGCTTCTTCTAGTAAAATTGATGCTTTCTTAAAAAGCGCAGAAGAAAAAATTGGAGGAACATTTGATACGTTAATATATAATGCCGGAATCACTTCGGACAAACTAGCTTTGAGAATGACAGATACCGATTGGACGGATGTTATCACCGTTAATCTCACTGCGGCATTTTTGTGTTGTAAAGCAGTATTACCAAGTATGATGAAAAATAGATTTGGAAGGATAATAGTTACATCATCGATAGTAGGATTCACTGGCAACATAGGGCAGGCTAATTATACAACGAGCAAAGCTGGGATGATAGGCTTAATGAAGACACTTGCTTTAGAGGTTGCAAGCAGAAATATTACTGTAAATGCGGTAGCACCTGGCTTTATTAATACTAGGATGACTGAAAAAATTCCGGAAAATGCAAAGCAGGAATTTTTGAAACGTATACCTTTAGGAAAATTTGGAGAACCTGCAGATGTTGCCTCGGCAATAATATTTCTTGCTTCAAATGAAGCTCATTATATTACTGGAAGTACTTTACATGTAAATGGTGGTTTATACATGTAATACATTCATTTCTTTTAGGAGTAGCTATATTATTGTTTGACACAAGAAATAGAAAGTGTATTAAATTGTGGAAATATTGCTTACAAATATAAGGAAATTATGAATAACAGATTACGAGCTGTAAGCTATAGCAGATTCTTTAAGCGTTTTTTTAGCTTAAGTAAGGTAGAATTTTGGAAGTTAATGCTGAGCGGCTTGTTGTTTTTTCTTATAATTTCTTCTTATACGATAGTAAGAGAACTACAAAATGTTATATTTCCAGCTTTTTTAGGTTTAGAAAATATGCCACTTTCAAAGCTAGCGACGTTGCTTTCATTATTGCCAGCTGCTTTAGTGGATGCTTACTTGATAGATCGTGTTCGTAGAGCGACTTTGTTGGTAGTATATCTAGCAGTATGGATTATAATTGGTCTATATGTATCGTTCGGTTTACCGTTAGATATTCTAGATCTAACATCTGAGAAGATTTTTCTTACTACTTTGCAAAAATCTACTGTATGGGCGTTTTTCTTATTTGTAGAAGGCTATACCATATTTCTAATGTCGACTTTTTGGTCGTTCACAAATTCTATTAACGATCCTAAAAGTGCTAAGCATACATATGGTTTTATAGTAGCTTCATCGAAATTAGGAGGGATGTTAACAGCATTCTTAGCATGGGCATTATTTTCTACGTCTATAGATCTTGGATTTAGCGTAGTAGGTAAATTGAGATTACTAATGGTGGTTGCGGTATTGTTACTCATTATTGCCTTTTTTATCGTTTGTATTGCTATGGAGTATTTACCATCTGATGTATTTACTGGATATCACAATGTCCCTATTACAAAAGAAAAGGTTCGAAAGACGGTATGTTTAAGGGTATTAAGCTCTTATTTACCAATAGATATGTTCTTGGAATATTTATGCTGATGTCATGTACTGATGCTATAGGTGAGGTGATTAATTATCAAAGGTTAAGTCTTATGTTTAATCAGGCTAAAAGTTCTTCTAGTTTCAATGATGATAAAATAGTAGATCTTGTATCTACTATATATTCTCAGATTGCCTACATGCAACTTATTGCATTTATATTATCGTTCTTCATCGCGAATGGACTGCTAAGGTTTATAGGAATAAGACGTTCTCTCTTTATCGTGCCAATTTTTGTTGGAATTGGCATTACACTCTATTTTTTGACTGGTATGCAGCAGTTAATCATATGTTTGTATGTTGCATTGTATGCACTCAATTATAGTATTGGTACTCCTGTGAGAGAAAGTTTATATATTGTCACGGATAGAGATGTGCAGGTAAAGAGCAAATTTGTCATTGATGCATGTGCTGTTAAAATGTCTAGATCTCTTTCACATGGGTTTAATTACTGTAACGTGCAGTATATACTTTCTGCTTTTGGTAAACGAGCATCCATTTTTGCTAACAATGCTTTCATGTTAGGTTTTTGTGCTATATGGCTTTGTACCGCATATTTTATGGGAAAAGCATACGATGCAAAAAGTAAAGAGAAGGCTGGTGAATAAAAAATGTACTGTTAGGTGGATAGTTGATAAAAATATGAAATTTATGAGGCTGGTCACCGTGGCAATAGAATAAGATATTTTCTCGAGCAGTATAGAAGTTTTTTCAGAAAAGCGTGCTAAAAAATGCCTGATTGAGAAATTACCTTCTTTCTGTTGTATATGTGCTTGATACTGCATGCAGTTTTTGTTAAACCATTTAGTGGACAGGTGGTCGAGCGGTCTAAGGCTCCGGTCTTGAAAACCGGCGTACGTTATGCGTACCGTGGGTTCGAATCCCACCCTGTCCGCCAAAAGCGAACTCTGTGTGAAATTTTCTTAGTTCATATACATATCAAAAGTAGAAATTTCAGAAAAGAAGCTTTATTCATTTAGAATAATGACTTTTGTGTTGTTATTAGTTTCGCTTAAAAAGTTCAGAAATTCATTCAACTTCCCTTAATATTTCTATCGTAAAACTCGCGAATGAGCATTATAGATTTGTTTCATAACTCGAAAAAGAACTTTTCCGAATTCTACTGGTATTTACTAAATACTGAAAAAAATCTATCATAAAGCCTTATTTTTATTAGGAAGTGTAATGAATAGTAAATCTCAGAGATATAATGTGTTTCTATGGTTACTTTGTGCTTTTTTCTATTTCTATCAATTTATAGGAAGAATCTCTCCTATTGGAATGGCGAAGCAGTTTTCCGAGGAATTACACCTCAAAGCGAGTGAATTTGGTCTTGTTACTTCTACATGGTATTGGGCATATTCCATAATGCAAATTCCAATGGGAATAATGCTAGATAGAGTGAAACCACATTATCTTTTTTTCTTGGCTGCAGTATTAGCTGGGACAAGTTCATTGTTATTCTCTCTGAGTCATACTCTTTTTTTAGCATGTATTGCTCGCTTTATGCTTGGGATTGCAGCATCTGCTGGTTTTATAGGAACAATGAAAGTCGCATCTTTGCTTTTTCCTAAAGAGAAGTTACCAGTGTTCTCAGGTATTACCAGCGCAATAGGTACTTTTACTCCAGTATTTGGTAGTAAGCTAATTGCTGATGCCGTACTATATTATGGATGGCGTGATTTTTGCTCATTCCTTTTCTATATTGGAATTGTGATATCTATATCGTTTCCTATATTCTTTTGGGGACGAAAATTTAAGTTAGATCAAGATACCATTATTGAACATAAACTTTCATTTCTGAAACAAATAAAGAATGTTATTAGCGAACGAAACGTTGTGGTATTAGGTGTTCTTGGCTTGATATTGTATGCACCATTGACAGCTCTTGCTGATTTATGGGGACCAGCGATTATCAGTTCTTTATATGAGATAGATCAGATAAAAGCAATTGGTATAAGCAGACTGATGTATGCAGGATTTGGTATAGGTGCTCTTGGAGTAGGTTTTATAAGAAAATTAGTAAATAATGTGTATTATGCTTTTTCTGGTGTATGTGCTATAGCATTTTGTATTATATTTATTGTTACTGTCTTACATCAGTTCATTAATCTTACTGTTTTGGGTATACTATTGTTCTTATTAGGCTTTTTTTGTTCATTAGAATGTGTAGTATTTTCTGAAGCGATAATATGTGTTCAGAAGAAAAGAATAGGGCTTACTTTAGGATTTATTAACACTATGACAATGCTTGGTGGAGCAATATTGCAACCAGTAATTGGGTTAGTACTAGATTTGTTATGGTGTGGTCAAATGAATCATGGAATGAGAGTATATGGTACATATGAATATGGAGGTGCTATCGTAATAATTGAAATGATAATGGTTGCTGGTATATGCATAGGACTATATTGGCAAAAAAGTTTTAGTAAAATGCCACAATGATAGATATGAGTTTTGTTGTAGGAGAGAATGAAAGTGGCTTACGTATAGAAAGAGCTATTGTGAAGTTCGCTCATACAAGTAATTGCATGATAAATTTTAGAGATGTATCAATTTTCCTCAGGAAAGGTTTACTTTATTGCAATAGTAAGAAAGTAAAAAGATCCATAATCGTGGAAAAAGATGATAGAATTGTAGTGAAATATTTTCATCATCGACATGTATCAGTAGCGAAGAAGCAAGTTAGCGAAGAGGTTGCTTATGAATTTCTAGTAAAAGTGAGAAATAATATAATATACGACACAAAAGATTTTTTAGTGATTAATAAAGAAGTGGGATGGGCAGTACAAGGTGGTAGTAATGTTAAAATCAGTATAGATGATATTTTGCCATTATTAGATGAAAAATGTACGATGAAATTGGTGCATAGAATAGACATGTGTACCAGTGGAGCTTTATTGATTGCAAAAAATACTAATTGTGCTCGATTGCTTGGCGAAATGTTTGCTCAACATGAAGTACGTAAAGTATATATTGGAGTCGTAGTAATAAGTGAGCAAAACACATCAATGCATAATGATGGTATTAGCCACGATGTTATAGAATACTGCAAAGAAGGTAAAATAAAGCGACAAAATGCTATAACAAAGCATAAAGTATTATGCTGTTCACCAATATCAAATATCATGCTTATGCAATTTGAGATAGAAACGGGAAGAAAACATCAAGTACGGATTCATGCAATGAATGCTGGAACTCCGATTTTGGGTGATAAAAAATATGGCAAACAAAGAGAATTTAGTATCCAAGAATATATGTTAGATAAAATGTTCCTTCATTCTTATAGAATACAATTTAGATATGAAAATAATAAAGTAGATATAGTGGCGCCTCTTCCTGCTCACTTTATTAAATTATGCAATACGTATTTTCCTGCAATATCAATAAAAGATGGAATGCTTAATTAGAAGCGCTTTTATGTTATTGATGGTATAAGTATACTGCGAAATGGAGGAAATTATGATAGATATGTTACGAATCTTAGAAAATTATGATATAAATGGAGTCTACAATTTACAGAAAGCACACTATCATTCATAATTTTATCATAGCGATCTTTACGTTTTCATATCATATCAAGTAATTAATTAAGTTTGTAAAAATTTTCCTTACAAGAATGCAAATTGCTTATTCTCACTTTCTTAGGTCACTATTCATTTGGGGAATAGGATGCTTTTTTTATTTCTATCAATTCATAGGTAGGATAATACCTAGTATTACTTCTGAGCAACTGATGCATGATCTGAATTTATCAGCCTCTTCCTTCGCCATTTCATCATCTTCTTGGTATATAGCATATGCAATTGCACAGTTACCAATTGGATTATTGTTGGATTCTTACAGCCCTAAAAGAGTGATGTCTATTTCCTGTCTTATCATATCATTAGGTGCTTATATTGTTGCTTCATCTCATTCTTACCACATACTTGCGTTTGGTCGTGTATTAATGGGAATAGGCTCATCTGGTGCTTTGATAAGTACAATGAAAATATCAAGAATGCTTTTCTCTCCTGCTATGTTTCCTGTCGCAAGTAGTACTACTATAGCAATAGGCGTGCTAGCACCTATCTTTTGTAATCTTTTTGCATCTGATGCAATTATTGGTATAGGATGGCGTGTATCATTTCTTTATACTTCCATCTTAGGAATTATACTTTCTTTTATTATACTGTTATTTGTTCATACTCCTACTTCTAGTAATGATAAAAAATCCTTAATTTACGGTGAAGTATTAAAGAATCCTGAACTCATTGCTATAGGTATAATTGCACTTATATTATATTCCATTATTTCAGCTATAGGTGACATGTGGGGTGCGACTTTTTTTACTGTTGTGTTCAATATTTCTGCAATCAGCGGGAAATTTGTAAATACTATGATATATCTTGGTTATTCCATTGGATGCTTTTTTATCGGTTGGATTGTGAATAAGTTTTATAGCATTTATTTGATTCATTTTATCTGTTCTGCTGTGATTACAGTGATACTTGGGTATTTAAGTTTTTGTAATTTTAGTCTGGATCTCGTATCAGGTGCATTTATGATGTTTTTGATAGGGATTTTTGCTTCCTCTAAAGTGCTTACTTTTACACAATCTGTACTCATAGGCGGTAAAAATAATACCGGTACTGCTGTAGCTCTTGTAAACTGTATTACAATGCTTGGTGGTACTTTATGTCAGTCCGGAATAGGTATTATTATGGATATGACATGGAGTGGTGCTACTAATGAGAGTGGTCGTAGAATATATACAGTAAGTGACTACAAAGCTGGCCTTTCTTTTATCTTTCTTCTCTTCCTGTTATCATCATTTCTTTCTTTATATTTTTTGAAGAAAAGTAAAATAAATCATAGAATTAGTTAATAATTTTATTTTGTATATCATCGCATTCTTTAATATGTTGCATGTTCATTATATTAATGATGCTTAACATTATGTTCTTAGCTACAGGTCCAGCAACAATTCCCCCAGTCGTTATGTGTTTATTATATGTATTCTTCTTAGAATTTCTTATAACTACATATACGGCATATTTAGGTTTATTACATGGAAAAACACTAAAAAAGTATCCGTTGTTCATATTTTTAACATATTGTCCGTGTTGGAGTACCTCAGCCGTGCCACTCTTTCCACCGATGCAATAGCCATCTATCGCAAATTTTTTTGTAGTAGAGTGATTTACTACATAATGAAGCAAGTGTTGCATTTTACGGACAGTCTTCGATTTTAAAATTTTGCTCTTTTTAATTGTTTGTTTCTCATTTTTTATAAATTGAGGAGGTATAAGGAATCCTCCATTTATAGTACTTGCTAAAGCCGTAATAGCATGCAGCGGTGTTACTGCTATTCCGTATCCATAACTCATTGTAATAAGAGAAGCATGATTCCATTTTGCAAGTGGTGGAAATAGAGGATTAGTTATTTCAGGAAAATCGGATTCTACTTTTTGTAATAATTTAAATCTTTTAAAATACTCTGCTTGTTGTTTTATTCCAAATCTATTAGCTATTGCTGCAATTCCGATATTAGAGGAATATGCTAATACTTGCGCAGTTGATATAACGGAACTTCTAGGTTTGTAGTCTGTAATCGTAAAACGACCGATCGTTAATGGTTGCGAAACATGAAATTTCTCATCTAAAGAAACTGAATTAGTATCAAATCCAATTGCCATGCTCAATACTTTAAAAGTAGAGCCCATTTCCATTACAGCCATTGACGCTCTATTAATTGTAGCATCTTGTTCAGCATGTTGTAACATATTAGGATCAAAGTCTGGGATACTTACCGAAGCTAAAATTTCTCCGTTTGTAACATCCATTACTATAGCAACTCCGGATTCTGCTTCATTCAGTCTTACACTATTGGAAAGTGCATGATGTGCTGCTCCTTGTATTCTGATGTCAATATTACTATATAACTCCTTTACTTCAGAATATTCAGGAATTTCCAGTATTTTCTCGAGTCCTGCTAAGGCATTGCTATCTAAATCAACGTACCCGACAACATGAGCGGATATCTCAGAGTGTGGATAAAAACGTTTTAAATCTTTAATACAGTACAAACCCGATAATCCTAATTCTCTTATCTTATGTTCTTCAGTTGGGGACACATGTCTCTTAAGCCACATAAATGTGCTTTTATTCTTAATATATTTATCTACTTTCTTTTCTAAATCTTTAAATGCGAAAGGCATAAGTTTAGTTATAAATTCATTTATATCTAATATTTCTTGAGGATTCACATAAATGGAATACGTCTGTAAATTAGTAGCAAGTATGATTCCATTTCTATCTTTTATAGGTGGTTTAATCTTGATATAACGAGAGATAATCTCGTTATTATCGAAATTTTTTGAAAAAGAAATGAAAAGTAATTTGCCAATTATAGCGCAATAAAATACCAGTATAATACCTAATGCTATAAATATTCTCTGAGTTTTGGGGAGCATTTAGATGATTTTTTATATATCTAGATGTTTATGCAATCAGCAATATAGTAGTGTTTATGATGATAATGAGCAACAATTTGGTTCTCAATTTTGAAAAACTCTATTAATTCATGTTGACTACTAAATTGATCGCATGTATAAAGTGATCTTGCTGTCGTGTAGACAGTGCGTATCATAAAAGTAAAGAAAAGAGAGACGGTAAGTAATTTTTGAGCGTACAGATATATAAGGTTCAAAACGTGAGAGTTTGATCCTGGCTCAGAGTGAACGCTAGCGGCGGGCTTAACACATGCAAGTCGAGCGGAGAGACTAAAAAATGTTTTATAATGCTTGCATTATGGAATGTTTATTAGAATTTTAGCGGCAGACGGGTGAGTAATGCACGGGAATCTACCTCGTAGCGTGGGATAACAGAGGGAAACTTCTGCTAATACCGCATATAACCGAGAGGTGAAAGGCAGCAATGTTACTGCGAGATGAGCCCTTGTAAGATTAGCTAGTTGGTGAGGTAATGGCTCACCAAGGCTACGATCTTTAGTTGGTCTGAGAGGATGATCAGCCACACTGGAACTGAGACACGGTCCAGACTCCTACGGGAGGCAGCAGTGGGGAATATTGGACAATGGGCGAAAGCCTGATCCAGCAACGCCGCGTGAGTGATGAAGGCCTTAGGGTTGTAAAGCTCTTTTGGTAGGGATGATAATGACAGTACCTACAGAAAAAGCCCCGGCTAACTTCGTGCCAGCAGCCGCGGTAATACGAAGGGGGCTAGCGTTACTCGGAATTACTGGGCATAAAGCGTGTGCAGGCTGATCAGAAAGTCGAAAGTGAAATCCTTGAGCTTAACTCAAGAACTGCTTCCGATACTGCTGATCTTGAATAACAGAGGGGACAACGGAATTCCTAGTGTAGGGGTGAAATCCGTAGATATTAGGAGGAACACCGATGGCGAAAGCGGTTGTCTGGCTGATTATTGACGCTGTTACACGAAAGCGTGGGGAGCAAACAGGATTAGATACCCTGGTAGTCCACGCAGTAAACGATGAGTGCTGGGTGTCGGATTTATATTCGGTGCCGAAGCTAATGCGTTAAGCACTCCGCCTGGGGAGTACGGTCGCAAGACTAAAACTTAAAGGAATTGACGGGGACCCGCACAAGCGGTGGAACATGTGGTTTAATTCGATGCTACGCGAAAGACCTTACCAAGTCTTGATGGTGATCATAAGCTATCTGAGAAACTAGATAGTGCATTTAGTTGGATCATCACAGGTGTTGCATGGCTGTCGTCAGCTCGTGTCGTGAGATGTTGGGTTAAGTCCCGCAACGAGCGCAACCCTTATCCTTAGTTGCCAACAGTTCGGCTGGGAACTCTAGGGAGACTGCTGATGATAAATCAGAGGAAGGTGGGGATGATGTCAAGTCAGCATGGCCCTTATGACTTGGGCAACACACGTGTTACAATGGCGATTACAGAAGGCTGCAACAGGGCAACCTAGAGCTAATCCTTAAAAATCGCCTCAGTTCGGATTGTATCCTGCAACTCGGATACATGAAGTTGGAATCGCTAGTAATCGCGGATCAGCATGCCGCGGTGAATACGTTCTCGGGTCTTGTACACACTGCCCGTCACGCCATGGGAGTCGATTTTGCCTTAAGTATGTGAGCTAACCGCAAGGAAGCAGCATACCAAGGTAGGGTTGGTGACTGAGGTAAAGTCGTAACAAGGTAGCCGTAGGAGAACCTGCGGCTGGATTACTTTACAGTATAAAAAGTTATATAAAATTCGTATATCTTTGCTCAAAGACTTATCGTCTCTCTTTTCTTTGCTTCCTGCTGTTTTTTCAGTTACTTTTTGCATTTTCTGAAATTTCTTATTTGTGTGCTACTTTAGAATTTTATTTCTATCTTTGTTTGCACAATCAGTTTTCCGAATTATGACTCTGCTTTTTTGTAGTTTACAGTTTATTTATGTACCATTATTGATAAATGTATTTTTATCATTGGTCAAACATTGTGATTCATAGTATTTTTTATTTCAATAGAGCGAATTATCCCTATGTTAGGTATATATTTTGTACTTAATATGATTATTATTTTATTGCCAATTAATACTTTAAAATTTTAAAAGCAAAACGAGTTTTTAGTTATTTATGTTATTAAGAGGTGCATGTGTATAGTTGTTCGTATTTCGATATAGTTTATC
Source organism: Candidatus Fokinia cryptica (assembly GCF_034359305.1). Classification (NCBI taxonomy): domain Bacteria; kingdom Pseudomonadati; phylum Pseudomonadota; class Alphaproteobacteria; order Rickettsiales; family Candidatus Midichloriaceae; genus Candidatus Fokinia; species Candidatus Fokinia crypta. The sequence continues at coordinate 133,789 of NZ_CP110343.1, forward strand.
AATTCTTAAATGATAAATCTGTTAATTTTGAAAAATTTATAATTCATGCTGTATATATAGGAGTATGATGTTTTTTTACTTATGATAGTAATTGCTCTAATGAAAGTGCAATTTCTACCATCTTTTTTTCATGCATATGAGCTGTGATAATTTGCAAGCCTATAGGCAATCCAGAGTCCTTACAAGGGTAAGTTGGAAGGCTCATACAAGGTAGTCCGGCTAAACTAGGAGGGATAGTAAGCACATCATTCATATACATTTCAAATGGCGAAATCTCAGCATCTATAGAGAAAGCTACATTAGTGGTAGTAGGAGATACTATAGCGTCAACAGCATGGAAAATTTCATTAAACTGTTCGAATAGCATTCTTCTTATTTTTTGTGCTTTCAGGTAATATGCATCATATTCCTTACTAGACAGAACAAACGCTCCCATTAATAATCTTCTCTTTACTTCTTCTCCCAGATATTTTCCTCTATGAGCACTAATACTTTCATGAAAATCTTCTGTAGCTTGGAGAGGGATACCATATCTTATTCCATCATATCTTGCTAAATTAGATGAAGCTTCTGCCGGTGCTATAATGTAATATACTGGCAATGCATACTCCATTAATGGCAAAGATACTTCTTTTAATTCTACTCCACTAGATTCGAGCTTTTTCATTGTTTCTTTATAACTGAAAGAAACACTTTCGCTCATTTTAAAGCCTATTTTTTCCAAATTGAAAAAGCCAATTTTTACGCCTTTCATATCGATAGCATTTAATGTCCCTAAGTTGCTATTATTATTTTGAATAGAAGTATGATCTCGTTCGTCATATCCCATTATTATATCTAACATTAGTGCCGCACATCTTGTAGAAGCACCAAAGACTGCTGGTTGATCTAGAGAACTTGCAAATGATATCATGCCATATCTTGAGCATGTACCATACGTAGGTTTTATTCCTACGATTCCGCATAATGATGCTGGTTGTCTCACTGAACCTCCAGTATCACTTCCAAGAGAAATAGGTACAACGCCACTACTTACGGCTACAGCAGAGCCTCCAGAAGAACCACCAGCGGTAAGCTTTTGAGATGGTTTCCTCTGATCGACCAATGGATTAATGGTAGCTCCATATATTGAATAAGTTGTAGATGAACCCATTGCGAATTCATCCATATTAGTTTTACCTAATGGAATACATCCAGCATCTAGGAGTTTCTGAGTAACGGTAGATTCATAAGGCGGAATGAAATCTTTTAAAATTGCTGAACAAGCAGTTGTTTTGATGTCTTTTGTACAGTAAAGATCTTTTATTGCTATAGGGATACCATCAAGTGGCATACTCTTGCCTTCTCTTATACGTTTTTCAGCTTTCTCAGCTAAAGATATTGCAATTGAAGAAGTGATTTCGCAAAAAAAATTATATTTGCGATTTAAAAGTTCCAAATCCTGCAAACGTTCTGTCACAAACGTGATAGGAGATACTTCTCCGGTTTTAAACTTGAGCAAAAGCTCGCTAACAGATAAATACTTTGTCACAGCTATACCTTAATTTGCACAAGTATGAACTATTTGAACAGTATGAGAAGAGCTAACAGTAATGCAAATAAACCTAATGCCTCAACCATTGCTCCACCTATAAAAGCGGCTTTCAACATATTGTCATAAGCTGATGGATTGCGAGCAGTACCATTAATCAGAGCTGCAAAAATCAACCCTAATCCGACAGCAGCACCGAATAAACCAAAGCAAGCTAATCCAATACCAACAGGTTCCATATAAACTCTTGTAAACGTGTAAAAATTCCAATGTCAGTGTAATAAATCTAAATGTCTTCTTCAATTCGTTTTTTTACAAAAATGTAGAAAGCGCCATTCCCTCCATCTCTTTGTAAAGCAACGACACATTGTGTAACGTATTGTTTTACTTCAGGAAAAGTAATCCAGTAGTTGAACAATTCTCTTAAAATCCCATGTCTATGGGATTTTACAAAATTCGATGTCATGTTACTGGAAAGCGCTTTACCGCCAGTAATTAATAGTAATAACCTTTCTCCATTTAGATACATTTCCTTGAGAAGCAAAGAAAATGCTTCATATGCTTTATCTCTATCCATACCATGTAAATCCAACACTTTATCAAATGCAGTACTATGACCTAACATCTTCAACAATTTTTTGCTATGGAAATATTGAATTTCCAGAGCTTGATCATGTAATTCTTTCTTCTCCTTTTTTTTTGTTATATGGAGACCTCCATCGCAAAATTTCTGCCATACGCGCTCACATTCATCACGAATTTTCATAAAATTTTATTTAGCAATACTCTGCTACTCGTAATATTACGAACACATTCCTTTTTCAGCGAAGAAAATTTTTAATTTCACAAGAGCTTCTTTTTCTATTTGTCTAACTCTCTCTGCAGAAATATTATGTTTTGTAGCAATATCATTCAATGTTAAAGCTGGCTCTACTAAAAATCTATCTTCTACGATACTTGCTTCTCTTGAAGAAAGATGTGAGATACCGGCTTTCAACATTTGAAGTTTTGTACTTGATTCCTCTTCTCGAGCAACTAAAGTGCCAATATCACACGCTATGCTATCATTCCAAATTTCTTCATTTGTACCGTCTTCAGAATTAGATGATGGAGCATTCAAACTCACAACATGTCTGATATTCACAAATTCACTATCGGTAATTTCAGCTTCATTAAGTTTTTCTTTTATTTTCGCATTTTTATAAAAAAGCCTTTTTTTCAAAGACGAAGTGCTAACCTTTAGGAGAGACCATGAACGTAATATAAATTCCTGTATTGAGGCTTTTATCCACCATATTGCATAAGTAGCTAGCTTACAATTCATATCCATTTTGAACTTCTTTACAGCGTGCATTAATCCTAACGCACCTTCTGATACTAAATCTACAAGAGCAGCACCGTAAGACCTATATTGCATAGCGATCTTCAATACTATTTTCATATGAGCCATTACTAATTTTTGAGCAGCTTTCACATCTCCATTAACACACCAATCATGAATGAGAGAGCTCTCTTCTTCAGCAGTAAGCAGTGGGATACTTCTTATTTTCGAGATATAAGAAGCTAAATTTGCCTCCTCTGAATTCAACTGAATTACACCATCTTTTAGAATTTTCATATCATATAAACAATGTTTTTCATGAACTACGTGTAGTATACCACAATAAAATAATTTATTGACAATAAATTATTTTATTATTTTTTGTACATATGCATCTCTAGTGCGATTTTCCGATGAAAAAATATTTGAAATATTTTTATTATTTTACGTATTATCTACGACATGAGAATTGTGTGAATCTCTGATAATTAACCCGTTTGACATTTCTATTATTCTTGTAGCGTATTGTACGTACGAATCTCTATGCGTTATAAATATAATAGTTTTTTCTTTTGCATTCGTATGAATTGCATTTAATACTTTTCCTTCGGTAATCTTGTCCATTTGAGAAGTTGCCTCATCAAAAATAATTAGGTCCGTATCCTTTCGAAGTAATGCTCTTGTGAGAAGTACCATTTGCTTTTGTCCTCCAGAAAGTTTTATGCCTTTTTCTCCAACAATAGAATCATATTTTTTTTCTAATTTTTCTATATATTCTGCTATTCCTACCATATGAGCTATCTTTAGCACTTCTTCGGTGACAGCATCGCAGCTTCCGTATGTCATATTTTCCATAATCGTTCTGTGAAATAAGGTACTATTTTGTGTAACTATTGCTGAATGCTGTAGTAATTTATCATGATATTTGCTTGCAACATAACCGCTATCTGGTTTAATAATACCTAACATTATGTTCGCAAGAGTTGTTTTGCCGCTACCTGTGGTACCAATTATAGCTATTTTTTCTCCAATTTTGATTGAGAGCTCATCTAATTTCGTTATGAAGTGTTCTCTTTGAAATACGATCTTGTGGAGGGATATTATATTTTTTTCTGAGTTTGATATGTATGTATTATGGTGTTTTTTACTACTTTTTTCTGCATCACACACTTTTCCAGAAAGCAGCTCTGATACATCGCGTATATTACATATTTTACTTATGTCATTTACTGCTTGTGATATTCTACCAAGAAGTCGAGACATTCTTATAAATTCTGCCATAAATTTCCAAAGATATCCGAAACATTTACCTATGAGGGAGAAGAATAGAGCAAAATCTCCGATTGTTATCGCGTGTTTACAGTACTGAACAAATAAAAAATAGAGTCCACCACAAAACACAGCAACATACCATCCAGAAAAGAATATCATCAATGGAACGATAGTAATCTGGAATTTTATTTCTTTCTGTATTGCGATGCCGGTCGCATCAGAGATGTTTTTCTTTTCGTTTTTCTGTGAAGAATTCGTCACTACGCACCATATATTAGTGAGTATATCAACTATTATACCGTGTACATTGGAATTAGCATGCCACGCATTATTCGCAGCTTTTACAGATATTTTTAGATACGCTATGTTAAAAATGATAAACAAACAACTTAGAGAAAAAGAGAGGATACCAAGTAAAAGAGATAGCTTAGACAGCATGAAAGATGCTATGAAAAAGAATATGCATGGAGTTATTAATCTCTCTGCTGTAGTGAAAAATTCGCTGATGCCGAGTGCTAAATCTCCGACTTTCATAGATATAGCTCCACTAAATACGTTGCTATAGGATGGTAATAAAACATCCAATAGTTTGCTCATAACTCTTTCATAACTCATTTTCCTTATGCTAGGTATAAATTTTACATTCATTAAATAGTGATTTAAAATGTAGTTTATACATATTGCAGCGCATATAAAAATCCATGATGAAATGTAGAATGAAGATGATTTCTGAGATCCAAAATTACTAGACGATACGTAATCCATAATTTCCTTTAGTATTTGAGCTTGATAAGACGATAGACATACCCACGTCATACTAGTAAAAAGTATGAGAAAAACTATTTTCCATCTTTCTCTTATCAATGGTATCACTAGCCTTATTAAGGAGATGTTAAGCATTTTTGTGATACGAGCTGCTAGAATTAGCACGCATCATACACATGCTATATAGAAAAGAAAATACCATCGGCTAATGGTATTGATATTGAATAATACGTAAGCTATTTTGCTTAGAGTTAATAAGTAAGCATAAGAAAAATGTTACGACGAGTATCAGGATTGCTTCGGAAGAAAAAAAAAGTATCACGTACGGTCTCTATCGAAAATGTATCGTATAATATTCCAAGTTTCGATAGGAGATTGCTGGGGTGGCTTGTGGATGTGATGTTATTAGCTTTTTTATCAGCTCCATTGACTGAGTTTTTATATGATAAGCTTTCCATAACATCAGAATTAGCAAAATTTTCAGATCTTTCTGGCATTACATCTCTAGATTCATTTTTGAATAGTGTGAGTCGAGAATTTTTACTGAAATACGCAACTATTCAAGTTATTATGATTCTTATATCTGCTCTGTATTTCATTATTTGTCTCGCTTATTATGGTAGAACTTTAGGTAAATTTGTAACTGGATGTACAGTTTTGGAGATGGGTAATGGTAAAAGAATTTCTGTACGTACCGCTGTTTTAAGAACTGTCCTGTATGCTGTTTCTGTATTACCATTTTGTATAGGATTAATATTATTTATACCATTTTCCAAGCATGGGAGGGCATTGCACGATCGTTTGGCCGATACTATAGTGGTATTGAAAGGAAAGTAGACATATCAATTTACTTGAGATGTGCCATGTTCTATCATTCTTAATATTAGTATATGCTAGTAATATTAGGTATGTTTTTACGCTATGCTCTTATACTGCTAAGTCCGCTAGCATTTTTTGGCTATCAGTTTATATTACGGTTATGGCCTGGCCTTCTACTAAATCACTTTCTCCTACAATTTAATATTCCCATCGAGAAGTTTGGCATTTTAAACGGCTCATATTATTGCGGATATTCTTTGATGCAGATTCCGATTGCAGTATTACTTACTAGATATCATGTGCGTTATATTCTTGCTTTTAGTGTAAAAATAGCCGGTATATGTTTTGTTCTTTTCACCAATACCGAATCGTTTTCAGTAGCAATAATTGCGAGATTTATTACAGGAGCTGCATCAGCTTCAGCATTTTTATGCGTATCTAAAGTCGCCATGGAATATTTTCTTCCAGCAAATTACGGAAAAATCATAGGTTGGTCATTTTCTATAGGCTTATTAGGCGCATTGTATGGTGGTAAGCCTACCGTTACTCTACTAGAGCAATATGGAATAGGAAGAGTTTCATCTGTGTTAGCGATAACGTCATTCATAATATCGATTATTGCACTCTCTACATTAAGAAAATATAAAAATTATAATCTTAATAGCGAGAAAAGTGATATAAGGAAAGATTTGAAAGAAATAATCTCACCGAAAATTATTATTCTTAGCATTACGAATTTTTTGATGGTTGGTGCTCTTGAAGGATTTGCAGATGTATGGGGAGTTAGTTATTTGATAAGCGCATTTGATATTGAAAAGGATGATGCTGCTTCATTAGTGTCGTTCATATTTATAGGAATGATATTTGGAGGGCCAATCTTAGCGACTCTTGGAAAGAAATGCGGTAATATTAATACTGTTTTATGTTGTGCTATAGCCCTATCTATCACATTTATATGTCTTATTTTTTGTAGTCACTTAAATCCAACGTCACTTAAGATACTGTTCCTAATAACTGGGATAGCGTGCTGTTATCAAGTGCTTATATTTGCAATAGGGTGTACTATTACTCGAGAAAGTTCTCATAATATTGCCGTAGCATTTCTCAATACTACCAATATGTTAGGAGGATTCTATTTTCATACTGCAATAGGTTATATTATAAAGTTCTTTAATCCTGCAAATGCTTACTATACCACATATTCGTATAAGTGTGGAATTGCAATAATACCAATATGTGCAACGATAAGTATTTTTATATTATTGTCGTTGAGGCTTAAATCAACTTTCAAAGAAATTTGCACTTCCAAGATATAAGTGTCGATAACTCTTTATATTTTTTGGAAGTGTTCTATAAATAAATAAATGCGAACGTGGCGGAATGGTATACGCGCTAGACTTAGGATCTAGTGTCTTCAGACATAAGGGTTCAAGTCCCTTCGTTCGCACCATTTACGAGATTTTACAAAATCTGCATGTAGGAATAATAAAAAACTATTCCATAAATTAGAGTTATTCTTTACTCTAGTAGTAGGATTTGGTGTAAAAAACGCTTCTATGAAGCGCTACTGTTCTGCACAACACTTCTTCAGTGGCGTGATGTACATGTTAGTAATGTGTATGGTTATAATACATCCTGTTCTTGGTGCTACTAATAAATATAGTAAGGTAAAGTACACACGACCGTTTAGTGGATTATTCTTAACAGCCGGAGCTAGTCTTTCAATAATTCCTCAATTAACTTTGAGTTCTCCGGTTATAGTGCAGACAGACTCTACTAAGCGCAAAGTGACAGATGTAAAAAATATAACAAACAGCTCCACGTCTTTCTTTTCACCCATTATAGGGATTGGTTATGTATTTCCTCATGAAATAAGTTTGATGAGTACGTTTAGTATGAATACATTAAGTGTCCCTCATGATAAATTAGTGATATCAGAACAGTTTCATATTGAACAAAGTGCTCTAGAAATAAGTCTTATAAAGTACTTCAATTTGACAAACCTAATAAAGCCGTTCATAGGTGTATCAGTTGGTGGAGCAACGATACAGTACAGCTTACGCGGTCTTAAGCAAATTGATGAAGATGGAAACATTTTAAATAAGCGTGCTGTTCCTTTGGCAAATTCACAAGTACGCCAACTTGTGGACTTTAATCAATTTGCTTTTTATGTTCAAGATACAAAAAGTGGGCAATCAAAATCTTCAAATAAAGTATGTGTTGTAGAATCTATAGGTAATACATGCAAATCAGTACAGTATTTAAATGGTAAAAATATTCTAGATTTCGGATATACTAAGAACGATACTCCAGTCAAAATTTTACTAGGAGATGCGACCGGTGATGGGAATGTAGAAACTGAAAAAAACAATTCTGCCTTCCTAGGTGTGCAAGGAGGACTTGCTTTTAGACACTGCAATATGCAGCTTGAGATTTTTGGTACTGTCAGATTTCAAGACACAAGATTGAAATTGCAAAATAATCTCTTTGGCTCTTACGATATACAAAATAAGTTAGTAAATACTTACACTCATGAAAATATCACTAAGATACTTGATGATAGAGGGAGGTATTATGTAATACCAGTTCAGGAAGATGGAGAATGCAGTACTTTTACTGAAAATCAAGCATGCAACAGCCTTAATAACGATCTTTCAGATATGCCTACTGCATTCTTACAAGGTGGACAGCTAATGAAATTGGAACTTGGGGCAATAAGATATTTTTTTACGGAAGAGTATAAAGCCGCAATAGAAAGTATAAAAACAGATAGTAAAACTATGATAATTGATGGAGATATTGTACAAAATATAAATTATAGCGTTGGAACGAGGCTTTCTGTATCATTTTAATACTGCTGTATTACAAGAAAGGATTATAACTGCTTTTTAGTAAATATTTCTCACCGATCTAATGAGTATCATTATTTCATCAATCATTTTATTGCTGTGCATTTTACTTGTAACGGCTTATCTTACTTTAATTGAGAGGAAGTTGATAGGATTTATGCAGCTTAGAGTAGGCCCAAGTATGGTAGGGGTGTTTGGGATATTACAACCAATGGCTGATGCAATTAAACTGCTGTTTAAAGAGCCAATAATACCACATAAAGCAGATAAAATATTATTTCTAGTGGCTCCGCTGATTACTATGACTATCGCACTATTTGCATGGGTAGCTATACCTATAGGAGGGAACTTCTACATTAGTGATCTAAATTTGGGTATTTTGTTTGTTCTATCTGTTTCCTCTCTTTCGGTATATAGTATCATATTAGCTGGACTTGCAAGCAATTCTAAGTATCCATTCTTAGCAGCCATAAGAGCAACTGCTCAAATGCTTTCGTACGAGTTAACGATGGGATTATGTATTCTTTCTGTCGTTACAATCGCAGGTAGTGGTAATCTCACAGATATAGTGTACATGCAAGTAGATATGCATTGGATTTTAAGATGTTTGATGTTACCTATAGGTTTACTATTCTTTATATGTACTCTTGCAGAGACAAATAGACATCCTTTTGATTTAGCAGAGGCAGAAAGCGAACTTGTGGCGGGATATCATTCGGAGTACTCTTCTATGCAGTTCGCGATGTTTTTTCTAGGAGAATATGCTAATATGGCATTGATGAGTAGCTTAACTACGCTTTTATTTTTAGGAGGATGGTCAGTACCATTTGGTATACAATCTCTCGAGTGCATTCCATCAGTGATATGGTTCTTAGTAAAGACCTTAGGATGTTTAATGTTATTTATAATAGTGAGAGGAGTTCTGCCAAGGTATCGATACGACCAACTTCTTAAAATAGGATGGGGGCGTTTACTACCAACATCATTCATTTTATTTATGTTAGTTACCGTTACAAAATACTACTTAACACACTAAGAAAGTTGCTATGATAGGAGGAATAAAATCTCAAATAAGGGAAATTATAACATGTTTTCTACATAACTCTGGCTATCAAAATACTGCTGTACGTGTAAGAAAAAATGCGTTTTTGCAGAATTCTTACCAAACAGATATTCTATTTGAATTAGCAAAAAACACTTCTAAAACTCCACATGATTTGTTTCTAGAGCTTTTTTCTGGTGACGAAATGAGTGACTGTTTTGTTTTTTCTTTTTCTGGCAACGGTTTTTTAAATATTACTTTGAAAAATGAATTTATATCTCAAAGTTTATTTGAATTTCGAATAGATACACTACCGCGGAAGAATGTTGATGTTGTAGTAGATTATGCAAGTCCGAATGTCGCAAAAGAGATGCATGTGGGGCATTTACGTTCTGCTGCAATAGGATGTGCTATTTCAAGAATTTTAGAGTTTGCTGGATATAATATTATAAGGCAACACCATCTCGGAGATTGGGGTACGCAGTTTGGATTTATAATTCAGTTTATTATCGAGAAAGAAATAGAGACTGCTAATCTCAGTATGAATGAGATGAATGTCATATATCAGAAAGCAAAAGAGCTATTTGACGAAGATATAGAATTTGAGAAAAGGGCTCGTATCAGGCTTGATAAGCTACAAAATAGTGATGTAGAGAGCCTTAAAATCTGGGATTTATTAGTGAAAAAGACTACAAAATATCTATCTGATACTTTTGATAGGTTAGAGGTGGATTTTGATACTAAAAACATCAAAGGTGAGAGTTCATATCGGAAGGAGCTACAAGGAATTGTAGATGACTTGAGAAATAAAAAGATCTGCGAAAAGGATAATGGAGCTGAGATAGTAAAGATAGATGATAAAGTAGAAATCTTAAAAAAATCTGATGGCACTTATTTATACATAACAACAGATTTAGCCGCTTTAAAGTACAGAGTCCAAGAAAAGAATGCTAAATGGCTTATATATATTACCGATAATAGACAAATCGATCATTTTAAACATGTCTTTCATATAGCTCGACTAGCAAATTGGGATGAAGGAGTGAAGCTATCTCATATAGCTTTTGGAAATGTGTTGGGAAATAACAAAAAGCCTCTCAAAACTCGAGAAGGTAACAATACTCCACTTTCAGAGTTAATAGAAGCAGCTTGTATTGAAGCTTTTTCAATGATGAAAGGACGTGTAATTTCTGATAGCGTGAAAATTTCTCACACCATAGGTGTAGGAGCTATAAAATACTTCGATTTAAAAAATGATTATATAAAGGATTATGTATTTCATATGCCTCATGTTTTATCACTGCATGGGTGTACATCAGTTTATATACAAAATGCTTATATCAGAATACTTTCAATTTTAGAAAAATTTCAGGAATCTCCAGACTCAAAAAACATAGATTTTCAGCATTTAAATTTAGCAGATTACGCTCAATTTCAAGAAGAAGCTGAAATTTCAGTCGCTTTGAAGGCATTAGAGTTTTGGGATACCTTTGAATTAGTTTTAGAAACATTGAAACCTCATCACTTATCTAGCTATCTTTATGAGCTTGCATCTGCATTTCACCTTTTATATGAGAAATGTCAAATTCTGAAAGCATCTCCTAAGGAAAGAAATGCAAGGTTATATTTAGCATATACTGTACAAAATATCATCTATCGATCTTTAGACCTTTTAGGTATTAATGTTGTGCGTGAAATGTAAAAAAGACTTTTTATATCTCTCCATTTGGTAAAAATCCTCCAACTTGTGCATCCCAAAGCTTCTTATATGTGCCTCCTTTCTTCAATAAATTTGCGTGAGTATCATCTTCAATTATGTTACCATTTTCGAATACTACTATTCTATCTACAGTAAGCAGTGTAGATAATCTATGAGCTATAATAATAGAAGTTTTATTTTTCATTAATTCAGCAATACTCTTCTGTATGGCGCTTTCTATTACAGAATCTAAATGAGATGTAGCTTCATCCAGTATAAGAATTGGTGCATTTTTTAGAATTGCTCTTGCAATTGCTATGCGTTGTTTTTGTCCTCCAGAAAGAATTGAACCTCTCTCTCCCACAAGAGAATCATATCCTTTCGGAAGCTTCGTAATAAAATCGTGGATATGTGCTTTCTTTGCTGCTTCTATTACTTCTTGATCAGTTGCGCTAATTTTTCCATATCTAATATTTTCCATAATAGAGCGACTAAACAAAGAAACATCTTGAGGTATTACGGATATAGCATTTCTTAATGAGTCTTGTCGTACTTGACAGATATCTTGTTTGTCGATGTATATACTGCCGTCGACAATATCATATAACCTCAGAATAAGATTTATGAAAGTAGATTTACCGCTTCCAGAATAACCGACAAGACCAATTTTCTGCTTCGGTGGTATAGTAATAGATTTATTTAAGAAGAGTGTAGTACTATTCTTATGATGAAATTTCACATTATGAAATTGAATCATTCCTTCTTTCACTACAAGGGTGGAGGCATTTGGCTTATCTTTAACTCCAGTGTCATATTCTAAAATAGATAAAGCCTGTTTCAAAGTACCGTAATCTATAATAATTTCTCTTACAACAAAAGTAATATGAAATAATCGGGTGATGATTTCTAAGTTCGTCATAAATACAAGAGCGAAGTCTCCTGGGGTAATGATTCCTTTTGAGCTACAATATACCATACTAATCAAGCATAGTCCTATATATGAAGAAAATATGAAATGTTGAATTCTAAAATAAGATATTAAAGCAGAAGTAGTAGTAATGCTTTTAGTCATTAACTTCTCAAGTTGTATTTTCAATCTGGATTTTTCGTATAAAAGAGATGAAAATATCTTGATAAACATCATATTTGACACGTAATCATTTACTTCTCCATAAGTATTAATTTCGTATTCTGCTTCCTTTTTAGCTAGTAATCCTATCTTTTTTATTTTGATGTAACACATTACTACAAATGCCGATACCCATATTAGCATTGTTAATCCGAATATGGGGTGCACTTTAAATAATAGTGCTACGCTTATTATAATAGTCACTAGTAAATGAAGCGGCTGTATTAATGAAAGTTCCATGATTCTAGGGATGATCTTAGCCGCATCTTTGATTCTAGAAGATATAGTACTTGATGGATGTTCTTGAAAAAAGTGATGGTCGTATAATCCAATTTTTTTAATAAATTTAATTGCTATGTCTCGTTTTATTTGTGGCATGTATTTTAATTCACACCAATCAAAGAAATACCACAAAAGAAATGTAAGAGCTTGAGCGATACAATACCAAACAACCAACATCCATATTCTATGAAATTGCATTACGCTTACATCATCTATAATAAGTTTTAGAATGTATGATTTTAGTGGATACTCTAGACCTGATAAAATTATTAAGAACGCAACGAAGTATAAGTAATACTTATAAGGCTTTACGCTTTCTATAATGAAGGAGCTAACGTTCATTTAACACGAAGGATAAAATCTGACCGAATGTCGCATGGTCGCATAAACATACGATGACGTCAACAATAGATAAAAACGACTATATGGCAATATAAAAGTTCTTCGATACTTTAGAATGTATGGGTAGTGTTATGGTTAAAAAGATTTTCATGTTATCTTTACTTCTAATTCCTCAAATGCTGACAAAGAATATTGTATCCTAATTTTATATCTTTTTTCTTGAATACTTATTTCACTAGAAGATTTAGAAATACTATCCTCATCCTTTGTAAAAGTTTCGATATTATTTTCGATACTTTCAGCTTCTATTATTTTTACTAAGTATAAAGCTACACTCTACAGTGATAACTACAGTTTAGGACATAGGATATTGTAGAGCGTAAAACGATTGTAATAAACTCTATCATCCAAAATCTAATATCAGCGCAATTTTAGGGAAGGAGTCTACTGATGAGCACTTACTCTATTTACTATCTCGCTAAACTGTTCTGGATGACGTATAGCAATTTCTGATAGCATTTTTCTGTTCAGGCCAATTTTACTCTTAAGAAATAGTCCCATGAAGTGAGAGTACTTTAATCCCTTCTCCCTTAAAGCAGCATTCAGCCTCTGTATCCACAAAGCTCTAAATTCACGCTTACGAACTTTTCTGTCTCTATAAGCATACTGCAACCCTTTATGTACTTTCTCAATGGCAACTCTGAAACAGCTTTTAGCACGTCCCCTATAGCCAGATGCCATTTCCAAAATCTTCTTATGTCTCTTGCGAGCAACTACACCACGTTTTACACGAGCCATCTCAGAATATTAAATATTAAGTTTAACACGGTACTATCGAATTACAGCGATATCAATATAAAATCAATTTTTCTATAAGCCGTATGGTATGTACTGCTTTATTCTTATACGCTCCATTTCTGGTAAAATGCAAGTACCACGTTGTTCTCTAAGTTGTCTAGCGGAGCGCTTTCGCATATTATGCCGTTTATTCGCTTGCCCAGCTCTTATCTTTCCCGTAGCAGTCTGAAAGAACCTCTTTTTTACGCTACTCTTAGTTTTCAACTTTGGCATTTTCTATTTCATACTGATAGTATCGAGTATTATTAACAACTAGCTAAACGAAAGTCAATTATTCGTTGTTTCGAACAAGAGATGAGACCTTAATATAGCCGTTGCAAGCCCACTTTGCGAATATCATTTTGAAGTTACATTTATTGCAGCCTCTATTTATCGGCCTATAGTGGTAATATATTAGTCAGGATATTTTATGATACTTACTAATACACATGCTTCAGATAGTTTGTAATGAAATTACGGACTAGAATATATGGTACATTACAGATATGCATCCTCTTCTTTACTTACTATTCCCATTTATAGCGTTTTTACTAGTGTATTGTGGTATTTTAAGTAGTTGCAGATTTGCAACAAATACTCCGAATTTTAAAATTATGAAACGCACAGGTTTGTACAATTCATAAAGCACGAATAGAATTAGATCATATCCAATAAATTTATATTGAAAAATATGAAAAAATATCTTGCATTAGCACTTGTAGGTTCGCTCGTAATGGGTAACGCATCTGCTTCTCAAACATTAAATGCTCTTGATGCTGCTAGTCCAGTATTAACAAACGAAGATGATCAGAGAATAGGAGAGTTCGAAGTAGGACTCCAATTCTTCATGACTCCTAGTGCTGTAAAGTTAGAAATGGCAGCAGACGGAACAAAATTAACAAATACCGGTACTCCTACTACTGCTCCTTCTATTACAAGTAGTAGTGTTTCCTATAAAAGCGTAAAAACTTCCGATAAAAGCGATAATAGAATGTACGGCTTTGGTGCTAACTTAGGTTGGAATGGCTTACAATCAAAAATCGGAACAAATGGCGTATTATTAGGGTCTATAGGTGGTGTAGTTAGCTACTCTTGGCTCAATAATTCTGGTGTAGCTGCTCCTGCTACTCAAGACTTAGTTGCGTATGGTGTGAAGCTCGAAAGATTTATCTTGGGTGCTCGTGCTAGTGTAGCTCCTTTATTCTGCACTGGAAAAGACATTAAAGTTGGTCCTTATGTTGCTGGTGTGCTCGGAGGTGCTCAAACACAGGTTACTTTAGATGGTATTCAACTTTCTGGTAGTCCTTTATCAATTATAAGCGGTTTACAACAAGGTACAACCGGAATACTTACTAGTGGTGCTTGGACTAATGTCGATACTACCGCTGTTGGGTATGCTGGTACTGCAACTCCTATATCATCTACTAAATTTGGTAAAGTATTTACTACCGATTCTGATGCGTGGAAGTTTTATTGTGCTGGTGAAGTTGGTGTGAGATTCCAAATGCGTAATGTTGGTCTTCAATTGGGTGCATTGTTTGATAACAATGAATACAAAATTCCTTCATTCCAAGAGAAAAGCAAAACCGTTACCTTGGGACAAACATCTGGAGAGCGTACAACAGTTACTACCTTTTATGCTCCTAGTGCTACTGTTGCTTCTTCCGTTACTGGAACGAAAGTTACACAAGCTGTAACGCTAAATAACTTGATGTTCAAGAAAGAAGGTAGCTCTATGAATGCATTCTTAACAGCTTCTGTCGTACTTGATATGTAATATAATAGGAGGAAGAGTGGAGATTTAACTCCATCTTTTCCTCTCTATATATAATCGTATAATGAGATACAATAATGTCTTTCATTATAGAAAAGAGGGCGAGAAAAAAAGCTCGCTCTCTTTTTTTTTCTTATGATCGATATTTCCCTCGATTTTTTCGACTATTCTTGCGCTTCAACTAGCTCTACTCTAAGTCAAGTGACTTTTTTACCTCTTGATGTAATGGGATTCATGTCCATATTATACGTTTGTGTCAGTATATGGTTTCGTATTTTTGTTATATCACCTATTTTACTTCCTTTATTGCGCTAGATTTTCTTTTTCGACGTAATAATCTGATTTGCAATCTATAATTTGTTTTTAGATAATCTGATGTTATCAAAATTCGATTGTCTGGTAAGATATTTCTGTATTGTGTGTTATTAAGTGATGTAATTTTAATCACTAATATAGCGCCCTAAAGCAATATACGTATGTTATAGATATATAAAGCTAATTTAGCTCATACTCGTGATGTTTGTGTTCTGATGACTTATCTTATTTTCTATTTATGTATGTTATATAAGAGATCGTAAGCCTCTTAAAGATACTAGAAAATATTAAAAAAACTTTTTTACTGTGAAGTTCCAAGTGAATAACTTTGGAATACAGCTAAGTACGTTACTGGATAACAATAATGATGTGACTAAATGAGAGTAGTAGAGATAGTAATGCATCTATTTGATATATAGAATAGTAACTTTGTAGAGTGTGTATTTCTTGAAAGAGATGGATATATGGTTCTTTTTATTCAAGATTAGACATTAAATTTAAAATGCACTACATCACCATCATTTACGATATATTCTTTACCTTCAATTCTAATTTTTCCGTGTTCTCTCGCTTTTTGCTCTCCACCGTATTTACAGTAATCTTCATATGAGCATACATTTGCTTTTATAAAGCCTCTCTCAAAATCTGAGTGTATCTCACCTGCTGCTTTCGGAGCTGTAGTGCCTCTTTTTATCTTCCATGCGCGAGCTTCTTGTGGACCAACTGTAAAGAAAGTAATGAAATTTAATTCGTCATACAATGCTTTCCCCAATCGTCCTACGGCACCTTCTTTAAGGCCATAATTCTCTAGAAAAAACTGTCTCTCTTCTCTATTCATAAGAGCTAATGTGGATTCAAGCTTAGCGGATAGTATAACTGCTCTTTTATTTTCTAATGTTGCTATTTCTTGCACAATTTGGGAATACTCATTTCCAGACTTGCTTACATCTTCTTCTCCTATATTTGCAACATATATTTGCTTCTTCATACTCAACAAGCCAAGTTCCTTAAAAAATTTTTCATTTTCTTCATTTACAAGATTTATCACTCCCTTCACATCATTTATGAGAAGATATTCTTGACAAAGTTTTAATAATGTTACTTGTGACTCTCTTTCAGCCTTACTTTTCTTATCGGAACGTTCTAGTCTTTTTTCAATGGTTGCAAGATCAGATAATATAAGCTCATTTTGTATTACGAGGATATCACGCTTTGGATCAACACTCCCGTCAACATGATGAGTTTCACTATCAGCAAAACATCTTACGACATGTGCAATAACATCAACTTCTCTTATATGTCCAAGAAATTGATTACCAAGTCCTTCGCCTTTACTCGCTCCTTTCACAAGACCTGCAATGTCTACAAGTTCTACGGTAGAGTAAATAATATTGCGAGAACCTTCTATATCGGCAAGTATTTCAAGTCTTTTATCTGAAACTACTACCATGCCTTTATTTGGTTCTATGGTGCAAAAAGGATAATTAGCAGCTTCTGCTTCTTCCTTTCCAAGTACACTATTGAAGAGAGTAGATTTACCAACATTAGGTAATCCAACTATGCCACACGCTACGCTCATTCCAAAATATGAAAAAATTCAATGCAATACGTCCTATCATATGCAGAAGCGGTATTGCTGTAGTAACTAGTACTAGTTTATGCTTCTCAAAGAGTAAGCATTACAGTGAACTGTGTCAAACGCTTTAGAAAATCAAGGAGATTTATTTTCCAACGAATGTATGGATATTTTAAAAATCTTGAATACTTATTTTGAAGTAAGAGTAGTTGGAGGTTCAGTACGAGACCATCTGATTGAAAAGTATTTTAGTTTGAAATTTCCGCGCAGAATTGATTATGACATAGTAGTTAAAGCTGATTTTTTGGAAATTATAAAAATTTTAAAAGCTCATAATCTAAGCTATTTTGATGATTCGGCAAAGTATGGTGTGCTCAAAATACACTATAAGAATGTGATGTATGATATTGCTGCACCACGTAAAGATTTGGAATGTTTTGGAAGAGCTGCAAGAGTTGTTTCAGGAAGTTATATATCATGGCTTGAAGATTCTATGAGACGCGATTTTTCAATAAACGCTATTTATTGTGATATAGAAAATGTGATGTACGATTATCATTCCGGAATAAAGGATTTAAAAGAGCAGAAGATAAAATTTGTAGGAGATGCAGTATCTAGAATAAGGGAAGATTATTTGAGGATATTGAGATTTTTTAGATTTAGTGGTTTATTTCATGCTCCGAAATTTGATGATTCTGAGGTAAAAGTGCTGGGAGAGCATAGAAGTATGTTACAAAACTTATCTAAAGAAAGGATTAGAAAAGAAATGATGGCACTTCTTAAAACGCCGTATTGTATGCAGTCGTTGAAGGTAATGAAGAGTTGTGAAATTCTTGAAATAATATCTCCAGTTCTTAATCAATTTATTGAGAAAAGTAGAGGATGTGTTCCGTATGATAGTATTTTAAATGTCGCATGCATTCTTATACAAGACGGAGATTGCGATACAACAACAATTTTAGAATCAGTCATTCAATTGTCAAAAGAAATAATGTTTACAAATCGTGAATTTTTGAGATTGAAAACATTGATGAAATTGTATGAGTACATAGGTAGATTAGATGTAGTGGTAGATGATGAAGAATGTGGTAAGAGAGCAGTTTTTTTGTTTGGCGTACAAGCGTATGTAGATTTTATAAAAATATGTAACGTAATAATGGATAGAGGATTTTCACCTTCGATAGAAAAGATTGAAGAGTATGCTAAAATTACACTACCAATAAATGGTCATGATATAAGACCACTCGTAAGAAGTAATGCCGATATAGGTAAGTATAAAAGAAAAGCTACTCAGATTTATATAGATAGTAATTTTACGGCAACGAAAGAAGAAATTATAATGCGACTATCGTTGCTAAATAATAAGTAGGAAATAGTACAAAGGAGAGATATTTGTTTCTTATTCTGTGTACGTATACTGAAGGTTCGATATTGGTTTGTCTATATATTTAATATATAAAAAATATTCAATAATTACTGCTAGAGCTATTTTAGATATGCTCGTTCATATAACGTAGCATTGCTAAAACGATAGGAAAACTCTTCCATATAGAGGAAGAGAAAAGAATTTTTGAGTTATATCAGTACTATTTTTTTCCTCATTTTCTAAGCTATCACTTCCAATATAAGTGTAAGTTCCTAACTGCACTCCTAATTTGTGAAATTGCATACGCAACCCCATATCAAATGGATAAAGCATACTTACGCTTTTTTTAGTAGTTTCGTTGATAACATTGCTACTAATGTCTTTTGTTATTGAACCTCCTATAAAAACGCCAAAGCTATACATATCGGTTACTCTTCTTACACCAGATGCAGTAAATTTTACACCTAACCAGTTAGAAGGATTAGAATCGGAGTAGTCATACATATAAGTTAGACCTATGGTTCCCAGTATTAATCCTTTATCTTGGAGAAATGGCCATTGAAAGCTATTATATGACCAGTCGATACCGAATTGTTGTTTTTTGAGAGTTGTATCGTTTGCTAATCTTAGATCTAATCCAGCTTCAAAACATCCAACTGAAGAAATATTATTTTGTGTTTGTTCGGTATTATCGATTGCGGAGATATCTATTTTGGAATCGGCACTTGAATACTGTATGTGTATAGTACTAAGTAGTAGAGCTATAATGTTTACTATGAAAAACATGGTGGTAGTACTTATACGTTCACACGAGCTCGTTTTCCTTAGGATATCATAGAATAATCTTTCGAGCAAAAATTATCTTAAGAAAATGAGTGGATATAAATGAAAATGATAAAATATAATTAATTTTCACTATATATGTCGCTTTTATCCATGTTTTTTTCAATACAAACTTACTATTTATCGTATTGAAAAATAGCATCGTATCCCTAAATGCAATAACAAAATCATGGAACTAAAATCTTCTTAATGCGTTAGGATGTTAAAATACATCTTCCCACGATTCACTGGTAGCAGCTCTTCCATATTGTGCAGTTGGTCTTTGTTCAAAAAAATTTGTAAATTGTGGTGCAACTACGATTTCATCCATCCACATTAAGGGATTGACGGTAACTTCTGGAAATGGAGGCTCTATACGTAATTGTTTTGTTCTAGTATTAGCAATAAACCTTATATACTGTCTCATATCACTAGCTGATAAACCTTGTACTTCCTTTACTATTCCAAATGCTAAATCTATAAATGCATCCTCATTTTTTACCACGTTAATACATGCTTCGGTGATTTCTGTGTGCAATTTTTTAGTCCATGCTTCCGGATATTCCTCAATAAATTGGTGAAATAGCATTATCATTGCTTCTGTATGCAGTAATTCATCTCTTATTGACCAAGCAACAATCTGTCCGAGTCCTTTCATTTTACCGAATCTCTGGAAATTTATTAACATTGCAAATGAAGCAAAGAGCTGTAAGCCTTCTGTGAAAGCTCCATACACAGCTAAAGTTTTAGCTACCTCATGTGGAGAGTTCATATTAAACTTAAATAAGAATTCGTGCTTTGTTAGCATTTCTTCAAACTTCAAGAAGGCCTTGTATTCAACTTGCGGTAATCCTAGAGATTCGAGCAAATGTGAATAAGCATCCATATGTATAGTTTCAGTATTTGCAATACATAACAACATCATTACTACTTCTGTAGGTTTGAAAAATTTTAGATATTTCAAATAACATATCGTTGCTACGTCACTATCTGCTTGTGTAAAAAATCGTAATACCTGTGTAATAAGATGACGTTCTGCTTCGTTTAATACGTTCCAGTCAGATATATCGTCTCCCATAGTTACTTCTGCTGCTAGCCAGTGCATTTGTTGCTGTTGTAGCCATATTTCGTATGCCCATGGATATCTAAACGGTTTATATCCTACTTCTGCAGTTAGCAATGTATTAGGCTTTGCAAAGGACGTATTCTCAGTTTGATTCATATTGGATACTCAAATAATTGGATTTTAAGGATTAGCAAATCAAATAAACTTATGCTAGTGCTTTTACAGGATACGTAAAGCAAATGTGGAGTGTATTGATTTACATGTTTTGTTCTATATAATACTGATTGTTGAAATTCATCTGTAATTAGCTCTTTAATGAGGTTTTATAAGGTTGTCATGGGCTTAAGGCATGATATGAGTAGCCACGATATCGAGAATACTATCTTCTCTGTGAAGAGTATGATGGAGAAAAAAGATTGTAAGATAATGCAGCTTGAAAGGTGGGGAATGAGAGATTTAAAGTATAAAGTAAAGAATGGTACGTCTGCTTATTTTGTGATATTTGGTATAGAGTGCGAAGGTTCTCGTGTTAGAGAACTCACTCACTACTTTAGTGTTCATCATGAAAATGTTGTACGTTCTATGGTGCTGTCGACAAGATACTCTTTCCCTGTAACGGAAGAGCCGGCTGTCGTTTAATTTAACATATATTATCACTTCGTCATGAGTAATACAGATTCCCGATCTACTACCAACACGTCTAGTTCTCAGCAAACCCCTTCTAGTGATGTGGAGTCGCCAAAGAAAAGTGAGACGCCTCATGTATCCGTTTTGCCTCTTCTACAAAGCTCTATCCTATTTAATAAAACAGCTGAAGCACAAAAAACCCAACAAGGAAGGGCGAAGCAAGTCAAAGTGCTAAATGTAGTGCCGTTTGATGTTCAAACTTTTAAAGACTATCTTTCAGGATGTGGTCGTATTTTACCGAGAAAGACTACTGGCCTTTCAAGAAAAATGCAGGCAGAATTGAAAAGATGCGTAAAAGTTGCACGGCAGTTAGGATTACAATAGTTATTTTTTCGTTTTATATTTTTTGTAGATGAGTACCATTAATGTGATTTTCACTCATGCTGTACATGGTAATAAAGTAGGTACCATGGTTAAGGTGAAAGGAGGATATGCTAGAAATTTTCTCATTCCTATGAATTATGCCGTGTATGCTACTCCTAAAGCGGTTCAGCAGTTCGAAGAGCAAAGAGCTGCATTAGAACTCAAAGCTCAAGAGCAGAGAAAAATTGCTTTAGAAAGAGCTGAAGTAATGAAAGTTGCATCTGTAATATTATCTTGCAAAGCTGGTAATGATGGAAAATTATATGGTTCTGTGAGTAAGACTGATATTAGTGAAGCGATATCTAGTTCATTAGGATTTGACGTCGAACCAGTGCAGATCATTATGCATCAAAAATTGAATATGATTGGTACTTATAGCATAGCGATCTCATTGTATGAAGATGTTGAAGTAAATTTAACCGTGAATGTGCAGTCTATAGCAGAAGAAAAATAGAAAGTAAGGTAGCGAGAAAAGAGAAGCTTCATGATAAGGTTTTCACGGATATTGTATCTTTTTGCATTATCCTCTTAGTTAGTTTTTTTAGTAGTTTTGCTAATCTGTGCTTTTAGAGAGCATCTCCATTTTTGGCTGAATTGTTTTTGGGAGCAATTTCTTGTTTTAAGTTAACTAAATCTTGGCTAACGTTTCTCATAACTTAAGTCATTCTTAATCACTTACTATTTCATTTTTTCGATTTATCATTTCAGTGGTAACTTCATCAACCTGATGTTCTTCATTTTTATCTAATCCTCCAAGATTATGCGAAAATATCCACGTGCAATGTTCACTGTTATTTTCATTTCTGAAAAGATACTTAGATGAAAATATGTAATTTTTTCCGTTCAAAGAGACTTCTACTTCATTAATTAATGGACTGATAATAGCTTTTCCATAGTATAAAAATGGCACAGCATTGAGAACTCTTTTTGATACTTTCTTTACCTCAGCTACACTTTTAACATTACATTCTAACGGTAAACTAATTTTTTCATATTTTGGTTCAAATCGCGAAATTGTAAAGGGATTCTTTTTTTCTGATGTAATACATGTGATTAAAAATCTATCATCCCATATGAGTTTAGAGCTAGCTTCGTATACTGTATCATCAATAAATTGCGATTCTTTTACTATTATCATTACCCTTTCTTTAATACTCATATCTTCTACTACATCTATAAGCTCATTTTGAGAAGCTTGTGCTATTATACATTTGTTTAATGTGCATGGTTTCATAGTTGTTATATTATCGCATAGTAATAATAGTGATGATAATCTTGGTGGATACTTAAAACGTACGATGTTGCGGAGCATTTTTTTCATTATTCTAAGTTTCATTTCTAATTCTAATTCCGCAAATAGTCTAAGATTAAAAAATCCTGCTCCGTAATGCGATACACAGTAGTTTTTCATCAGCCAATCACTTGTACACTTTTCTACAAATGTCATAGTTCTTTGTATGTTATTAGTAAGAAGGGTAAATCTTTTATAAAAAAGATCGTATGTGTGATTTGTTTTTATATTTTCTTTGACATTATTTAAAAGTTCCCGTACAGAAGCTCTCAGAAATCTTTTATCTTTATTCATCTCATCCATAACGTAACTATTCACACCTCTTCTTGCTAAATATCTTTCAATTTCAGTTCTAGACCAATCTAAAAGCGGTCTAACAAGTAATAGTTGTCGATTTTTATTCTTGTAAAAGGCTTGCAATTCCATGACTTGAGAGATACCGCATATACCTTCTGCTCCAGAACCACGCATTATATTCATCAAAACAGTTTCGATATTATCATCTGCATGGTGAGCAGTCATGATAATCTTTGCACCATGTTCGTATGCCGCTTGAAAAAGTAATTCATACCTTTTATCCCTTGCAATAGAATAAATATTACTTTTTGGTTTATCTCCATTCCACTTTTGTACGACCATTCTTCTTCCAGTAAAAGAAGATAAGATATCCGCTGCTTGAGCTTCTTCTATATCAGCTATTTTTTTTAGACCGTGATTAACAAATACTGGATATACTTCCATATTTAACAAATTTGCTACCTCGAGAAGTAATAGTACTAAGCATAAACTATCAGCTCCTCCGGAATATCCGACGACTATTATTTCATTTTCAAGTAAGTGAAATAAAGATATATGATTTTTGGAATTTATACCTATTCTTTTTAATGAGGATATAAATTTTTTCACAAAAGCACATTTATTTTCCTCTTTCATAACAATTTACAATAAAAGTAGTAGTGCAGATGATAAGATGAAAAAGCCAATCAACTTCATCGTATCAGTTTTGGTATACATTATAATAACATTTCCTAGAGATAGTGCGACTACTATCTCTTTTGAGATATTTTTTACAGAAATTGCTGCATATTTTAGTTCTGCAAAATATTTAGCGAAATATATCATTAATTTCACTGGTATGGCTAAGAGCTGCAATGCGTATTTACTATAATCAATGAAACTTGTGGCAAGATATATCATCGATAGTGGCATTACAATTGTATCTACTAATGGAATGATGACAAGATTTGCAAATATGGAATAAATTGAGAGTGTATGAAAATGAAATGCTATTACAGGTATAGTACATATTGTCACAATGATGGAGCATGTTACAAGATTTTGAAAATAGATGCATAATTTTATAAATACGTTTCTCAATTTTGTATTTTCATAATTTATACTGTCAAAACCAAATTGTAAGTTCTGAATACAATATATCATTCCTATACAAGCTAAGAATGACAGTTGCATGCCAGCGTTTAGTATTGATTCAGGTTGAAAAAGTAGTATCAATGATGCTGTAGTAGCAAGTACGCGTTTTATGTCGTAACGCTTATCTACTACGATACCTAGTCCGCATAGTAAAAACATTGATACTGCTCTCACTCCAGAAATAGGAGAATTTACTACAAGAAGGTAAAGTACGATTAGTGCGCACACTACACAGTAAGAGATTTTAGAGCTCAATATATTATCTATAGAAATACTGGTGCGTAATAAAAAAAACTTAATGACATATAACATCATTATTGACATTACTGTAATGTGCATACCTGAAATTGCTATAACATGAGAAGTCCCAGAAATTCTAAAATATTCGTAAATATGTTTCGGTATTTTATATATCTCTCCTAGCAATAATCCGTTTACTACTCCACTTATATCATGTTCTAATTCTATATCGATATGCGATGCTATTTTATGCCTTATGATTTCTGGAAGGTGCAATATAGAATGTTCAGACTCTTTTAAAATATGAAAATTAGTAAGAGAAAATCCTACAGCACCTATTCTTTGAAAATATGCAAATTGTGCGAAGTCAAATGGATACTGTTGTTCTATAGTTTGAGGAGGAGATAGCTGAGCGTCAAAAGAAACTCGTGCTCCTAGTATATTATTATAGTCTTTTAATACAGTACTGTGTTTCTTGCTAACTCTTACTCTAATTGTATGAGGTGTATCAGATGCATGTATTTTACTGATGTTTAAGTCTGTTAAAAGTACTTTGTAGTGATTATTTGTTTTATATATCGAATCTACTATACCTTCAACATGTGCGTTTATTTTGCTACTTAACTTTGGTGCTTGTACCTTGGTGATCCTCATGTCCATTACTGTGATACCGATGCAAAAAAAGAAAGATGCGTAACAAATGATGTTAAAAAAATCTGTCTTATTGGTTACTTTAGTATGAAATTGTTTCCAGCAGCACAGTGTTATAAGTAAAAATATAGATAGTATTCTTACAAATACGCCTTCGATGTTGTATGCGATTCTTGCTATAATTCCTAATGATAGAATAATTGGGAACCATAGTATTGCGTCTTTTCCTTCCTCCAATAGATCTACGATAACTTTTTCTTTACATTTTTGTAAGATAACCATCAGAAAGCATAAATACTTGATCACAGTTTTTTGCAATATTATCGTCATGAGTAGCTATAATGACAGTTGTATCGTTTTCTCTAGCGACTTCAAGTAGCACTTCGAATACACAATCTGCATTTCTTCTATCGAGGCTACCAGTAGGTTCATCAGCAATTACTATTTTAGGAGAATTTATGATTCCTCTTGCAACTGCAACTCTTTGCTTTTCACCTCCAGACAGCTGATCTACTACCATATTCGCTTTCTGTTCTAGATTAAATTTTTTAAGTGTGGAAAAAGCAATTTCTTTATCAGCATTTTTATTCTTTATTCTCATAGGTATTAAAAGATTTTCCAAAACTGTGAAACCGCTTAGTAGATAATGAAACTGATATACAAAGCCTATCATTTCCTTCCTCATTACAGTAGCAATTTTATCACTTTTAAAGCTACATTCGATACCATTCAATATTAATTTCCCGTTTGTTGGTATATCCAGTAATCCGATAATCTGAAGTAGAGTAGATTTACCTGAACCAGAAGGTCCTACTATTGCCGTCACATTCCCGTGAGGAACAGAGAACGATATATTTCTCAATATTGATCTTTGTTCTTCTTTTATTCCAGCTGATACACTCTTTTGGATGTTTTCTAGTAGAATCACGGCTTTATTTTAAGTCTCTTATCTTATTGCTTTCTTGAATAATAATTTCTTCATGTTCCTTATCACTCATATTAGACATCTTTCTGCGTAATCCAACCTCTAAGTTTTCCAATATGTCATTCATTATAGATTGAGTATGAAGCATTTTAGCATTTTTTTTAGCTCTTTTTACGGTCTTATCGTGCTCAATTTTCATATATTTTACTCTCTTATTAGCTTCTTCAATCACTTTATCATGATCTACATAAGCTTCATTAATCTCTTTCTCTATATATGTAGTCATCGTCTCATGATATCGAATCATATCATCTTTTCTTTTATATTGCTGTCCGAGTTCTTCCAAAGATGCTTTTATCTCTCTAAATATTTCTATTAATCTTTTGCGTAATGCTCTATATAAGGGTTTACGAGCAAACTTAACTATTATTAGTATACACACTATAAATCCGGTATTAGCTATAAAACTGTGCGAATTAGTATAGTCTAGAATTTTGAGAACAGCATCCATAAAGTTTTTATAGTGTAATCTGTATGATTATATTGCAAAGCGATGTATAAAATACAAGAAATTTTCGTGATTTTTTTATGCACTTGTAGAGATATTTTTATATCATGCGTAGAAAAAATAAGAACAATGTGATACCTATACGAGAGTAATTGATTTATAATAATTAACATGGATATAAAGAATCTTTGCAAGCTTTGTGCGATTCATATGGATGAACGAGAAATCTTGTTAGTTGCAGAAAAGCTAAAAACTGTGGTAGAAGCTCTTGATAAAATTGCCGAGGTGGATACTACTGGAGTGGTGCCGATGTATAACGTGTGTACTGAATTAAAGAAAAAATTGCATTATGCATCACATTGTAAAAATGATGTAACGGATATTTCTCAATATTCTGGTAATAAACATAAAGGGTATTTTGGTATTTCAAGTAGAGTTATGCCTTCTTGATGAGCATAATAATGCCACCATGGCCTAGGTTGCTGAGTAATAACGTACAACCTGGTCTTGATAGAATAAGAGAGATTGTGACAGCACTGCGTGTGGATATGAGTGCTTTACCGCCGGTAATTCATGTAACTGGTACGAATGGAAAAGGCTCAACTATAGCATATTTAGGAGAATGCTTTAAAAATGCAAAATATACTACTCATAGGTATATATCACCTCATTTGATGAGATTTAACGAGCGTATAGTAATACGAGATCAGGAGATATCTGATGAAGAATTGGAAATTTTGTGCAACTACGGGAATCACATTATAGGAGATGATGGTAGATTCTCATTTTTCGAAGCGACAACAGGATTAGCTTTATATAAATTTTCTCAGGAAAAAGCTGATGCTCTATTGTTAGAAGTCGGAATGGGTGGAAATTTTGATGCTACCAATATAGTACGGGATAAGATCTTGAACATTATTACTCCTATTTCTTTGGATCATACGGAATTTCTAGGTAATTCCTTATCTTCAATCGCAACAGAAAAATGTGGTATTATCGGTGAAAATTCGATAACAGTTGTAAGTTGGCAACCAAGAGAAGCAGTAAATACTATTACTGAATATTGTGAATCAAAAAATGCTAATCTAGTACTTTTTGGAAGAGATTGGAATTTCGAGGTATTTGATGAAGAAATTGAGCTGTACTTTCAATTGCCAAGACGATTACGCAATAAAGTACTTTCTAATTCTCTTGTGCTTGCTGGTATAGGAAGTCTTGAAAGAAATGTAGTATTTAGAATACCAAAACCAACGTTAGCTGGAATACATCAATTTTTAAATGCTGCAACGGCAGCAATTGCTATGCTTATGCTTGGATTACTATATTACAAAAATTTTTCTCTCCTTCATATATCTGAAGCTGTAAAACATGCGTTTTGGGCTGGAAGAATGCAGAAAATTACCTCTAATGATTTAGGTTATGATTTACCAAATAATGTTACGTTAATTTTTGATGGTGCTCATAATGTTGGAGGTGCTGAAATGCTAATGGCTAGTATAATGCAATTTAAAAGCAGCACGATACCACTTTATGTAATCCATGGTCGTACAAAAGGTAGAGATATTGAAGGCTTCTTGCGTTTTTTTCAGATAGAAACGACATTATTATGTGTAACATCGATTCGTAGCGAGCCTAAGTCTGAAAGTAGTTTAGTGCTTTACGATAAGGCTATAAAAATGGGCTTTAACTGCAAAATAGTTGAAGACGTACATGACGGAATTAGAGAATGCTTGTCTCATATAAACAATAGGGAGGCACTTATACTAGTCTGCGGTTCATTATATTTGTTTGCAGATATCAAGACACGAGATTAAATGATACTTAAATTAAAAATTGCTGTTGTGGCAATTTTTTTAAAATACTCCTGTTAAATTGCATATTACTAAATTTTGAGAATTTTCTTTATACTGCGTTTTTGCTACTCCGAAGAGTATGGCGATATGTTTATCATAATGTATTTCAAAAAGTCCCATTTTATTTGATATATATTCCTCTCCGAAGAAAGTATCGCTTATAAAGCCTACTCTGAACTTACTGATTCCATATGAAATTCCTAAATATGTACTATTTTCTTCTCCTTTTAATGATTTAGTGATGTTATTGAATGAAGCTCCAGCTAAGGATAGCTGAGTTCCCATGTATCCAACTTTTATACCGTATACTATGCTTCCGCAGTTATTATCATTTTCTTCGAAATATGCACTTTCTCCACCATACCATGCTATAAAATCTATATTTTGGAACTTACCAGAGTAGGAAGTTAGTGCCCTCACGTTATTTTTATATCGTTGTAGTATGTTACTTGTAATATGTTCTGGTGTTGAGAATTTTCCAAAATACTCGCTTGTATCTGGTACGTAAGTGAGACCTACGGTAAAATCGTTATAAACTCCGACAAGACTGACTTTATTAGCGAATGACTGAGTATTTTTATATAAGGGTTGTTCGCTAAGAAATGAAGAATATGGCTTTATATTAGCATTTATATCATCACCTAATTTTTGCTGTAGCAATGCGATTGGAAGGTATCTTATACCATAAGTGCGAAAGCCTACTGATTGATATTTTAATGGATCTATGCTCCTATCCGTTTTCATGCTGATTATGAGCTTTTGATAAGCATCAGAAGTAATATCATGTTCTAAAATACCATATATATCCTGTAGTATTGGCATATCTTCCATTACTTTACTCCATGGGGTATATATCATACCTTCCATACCTAAAATATACTTTAGGTTTTCCGAAAGCTTTTCTTGGTATTTCAATTTTCCAGTAATGATGCACGTATTGCTATACGTTGTACTGTTGTTCTTTTGTTCACTTAGTGCATTCCACATCTCAAATTCTATTTTAGAAGAAAATGAGCTTTTTAAATTATTTTCATCACTATTGTTAGTGTGTGCATCAGAATAAGATGTGAGTGTGCAAAATAGATAAAATACATATAAAGCGCTAATGTATTTGCGCATTAGAAGATAAGAGGTTTATTTATTAAAAGTAATTAACTATAATTTCTTAGGGTAGCAATAGAATATTTTTAGTGCGTCGTGATTAATAAGAACCAGAATACAGATACTCCTATCAGAAATGCATTGAGTGCAATGCGTGTAATGATATGGTATGCAGTACTAACAAGTAGTGCTTCGGCAGCTCTTAGTGTTTGGATTTCATTCTTCAGTTTGAATGTGCTAGACAAAGCAATACCTAGTGGTAATCTCGATACCTTAGGAGCTTTTACATTCCTAGTAATAGTAGCATATCTTGTTAATAGCTCTATAACTGGAGGTAGGGCTTTCGTGATGAGTAAGATGTCTTCGTGGTTTGAGTATAAGATTGCAGATTCTGTTCTTCATAATGCTATTAAAACATCACTTATCGCAAAAGGGAATGCAGGTAGTCAGAGTATCAGAGATTTGCAAACTCTTTGTAATTATATTGCCTCGAACGCTCCTGTAATGCTAATAGATGCACCGTGGGCTTTGGTTTTTACTATAATACTTTTTCTCATTCATCCTATGATGGGTACTTTGGCTCTGATAGGTTCTATTGCGATAATAGTGGTTGGTGTTATAAATGAAAGATATACAAAGAAGCTTGTTGAGAAATATAACGAAAATTTCATAGCAAGCATGAAGTATGTTGATAACCTCACTAGAGGTGCTGAGGTAATGGAATCTATGGGAATGTCTAAAAGGGGTGTAGAAATTTGGCACAAAATTAATTTAAAGGTCAATGAGTCAAGAATCGATAATAGTAGAAGGCAAACTTTTGCAATGGAATTTAGTAAGCTTGTGCGTGGTATATTACAGGTATTTACTACACTAACTGGAGCTTATCTCGTGATCAGAGGAGAAATTACATCCGGTGCGATGATTACTGGTTCAACATTGATAAGTAAGGCATTGGAACCTTGGGGAAATGCATTAAATGCCGTGAAAAACGCTCTTAACGTGAAAAAAGCTTATGAAAGGCTAAATAGTGGGTTTAAAAATTTTGTTCGCGATGAGGAGCTTATGCAAATGCCTGCTACTGAAGGAGTGATTTCTGTAGAAAATGTGTACTATGCCCCGTATGGTAGTAGTGCGTACTTTATAAAGGCAATTAACCTTCATATTAAACCAGGACAAGTTTGCGCTTTGATAGGACCTAGCGGTTCCGGTAAATCTACTCTCCTATCAATAATTGCAGGGGCTAAAGAGCCTGGATTGGGAATAGTGAGAATAGATGGTAGTGATAGGAAAAATCTTAGAAAAGAGGATTTAGGTAGTTCTATAGGATATTTACCTCAAGATGTGCAGTTACTTTCAGGTACTGTAAAAATGAATATATCGAGACTTGATGATAATGCAAATTACGAAGATATCATACAAGCATCTCAAATAGCAGGGGTTCATGATATGATAGCACGCCTTCCTAATGGTTATGATACGGATGTCGGAGTTGATGGTAGTAATCTTTCTGGTGGACAAAAACAGGCAATAGGTCTAGCTCGTGCATTTTATAAAACCCCTCAGATCGTGTTGTTAGATGAAGCTGAGGCTAGTCTTGACGATGCAAGTAGACATAATCTCATAACAGCTATAGAGGTATTAAAGGAACAAAAAGCAACCGTTGTGCTTGTGACTCATAATCCTGTAATGCTTCAATTAGCAGACATTGTCGTAGTGATGAGAAGTGGTGAAATAGTTATGTCAGGACCTTATGCAGAGATTACCAAGGCGCTTCAACAAAAACAGAAGATTCAGTAGTTATAATTACAACTTTTATGAAGTATATGAAAAAAATTTTAAATACGCTCATCAATAAATTGTGTGGTGTTGTCTCATTCTTTGGCAACAAGAAATGTGATAAACAAAGAATTTTGGATGGAATGAAAAATATTGCTTCTGATAAGAAAAGTCCTATCGATGCTGATGCTGTTCAAGATGTACAAATCCAAAAGATTTTGTCCCAATTCGGAATTGGTGCTCCTAAAAATTCTCATGGATATAAAAAGATGCTCAAAGATGGGTGGCATTCTATTTGTTTTTTTATTTCTGAAATTGTAGCTTTTCTTAAAGGTGAAGGTGGGGCGGAGCCGATATTACAGGGCAAAATAGATCAAAGTCTGAAAGGTGCAGTTAAAAAGCCAGTAAAGTTCGTAATGTTAGCACTAGCAACATTTTTTGTAATATTCGTATTATGGGCTGGTTTCGCTCCTATCGATAGTGCCGTAATTGCTAGGGGAGTATTAGTTCTAGAAAATAATAGAAAAAGCATCCAGCATCCAGAAGGTGGAGTTATAAAAACAATATTCGTGAAAGATGGGGATATAGTAAAGAAAGGCGATCCTATAGTTCAATTAGAAGGAGCTAGTGTTGTTTCAGACATGCAAGCTACTCTTTCTACTTTGAGATTTCATATAGCTGCTGAGATACGTTTGCTTGCTGAGTTGAATAAATACAAGAAACCTGACTTTAATAATGTGGAATTGGATATTAAAGATCCAGAAGTAAAAGATATCATTGCTACTCAGACTCAAGTTTTTAATGCGAGGAAGGAAGATGTACAAGAGAAACTTGCTCTCTTTGCAAGTGAAAAGAAGAGAAAATTAGATGAATTAAAAGAGTACGAAAAACAGCTTGAGGTTAGCTCTAAAACTCTGAAAATAGAGGAGGAAAAATTATCTGATGTGGAAAAGTTATCGGAGTCTAAAATATTGTCAAAGTTCCAATTAAGTGATGCTCAAAGAGTTTATAATGAGTATCTAAATGCCGTAAGTAAGTTACGTGGAGCGGTTGCCGTCACTAGAGAAGAGGTAAAAAATAGTGATGTGAGAGTTGCGAGTTACTTAAAAGATATAGTGTCTAAAATTTCCGATGAGTATAAGCAAAATCATCTCGAGCTTTTGCAACTAAGGAGCAGATATTTACAAGCTTTAGATCGTTTTCAGAGGTTAACTATTAGAGCTCCAGAAAGTGGATTGGTTACTGGCCTTAGATATCATACCGAAGGTGGCGTTATATCGCATAATGATAATACCATTGCTAGTATTATCAATCCTAACGATGAGATAATTGTAGAAGCTTATGTAATGCCTCAAGATTTAATTAGAGTTCAAGAGGGAATGAAAGCTAAAGTGCAACTTGAAGCAGAAAAACAACGCCTAGTGCCAAAATTACCAGCTGAAGTTTTTTATGTTTCAGCTGATAGACAAGAAAGACCGCCAACTTCTCAAACTCTTCCACCTGAGTTTTATTTAGTAAAATTGAGAATACTTGGTGAAAAAGTAGAATTCTTAGGTAGCGATGTTGAACTCAGACCAGGAAAGCCAGTAAGTGTATACATAAGTAAGGGAGCGACTACCATGGCTAGATATTTCCTTGGAGCAGTGTTAGATAGTATGAATAGAGCTATTGTAAGATAAGTTTTTGTTTATCGTGCTTGCGTATTCATAAAGAAAGAAGAAGATAATTTTTCTATATGATTTTAGTAAAGGAAATTCAGCTATCTAAATTTAGCAATATTTACGCATCTTCTTACTTATTGGTACTTTTATACTTCATATTTATGCTATAGACCTTCACGCATTACTTAAATTTTTTCATTTTACTCAACATCGTACGCTAATTGACGAGTAGAGGTTTATTGAGAACTATCTGTAATGTATTGGAAGCGTATAGGAAGAGCATATGATTTTGTGTTGAAAAATAACAATATTAATCCCACAAAATATCTTGAAATTCTTTGATTTAAAGAAATGTGTTGTTGAACCGAGTAGTAGTGTAGATACAGAAGATATCATAAAATTTTATTAGAACTTTATGGAGTTTCAGAAGTTGTTACGAGGTACACTCGAAGATAAGAGTTTTTTTTACGATGTTAAAATGTCTTCACATACTTAATTTGTAGAAATCACAGGTATGATATTCATGAGCTACGTTCAGTAATTTGCAACAGAGAATTTTAATAGCTACTCCAAAGAACGTAGATACAAGTTATTTCTGTAAAGTTGCACTTTCGAAAAAAAAATACATCACCACACACACTAATAACGACTATCTTAGAAGTAAGCAAAACATGAGAGCAGCAAAACTACTAAAGTTGGGTTCTTTAGAGAGAATTACCAACTCGCTTTTCTTACACCAGGTAATAACCCTTTGGTAGCTAAATCTCTTAAGCATATTCTTGAAAGCATAAAATGCCTATACACTCCTCTTCCTCTTCCTGTAAGTGCACAACGCATACGAACTCTAGTACTACTACCATCTCTAGGTAAAGAGTTTAACTTGATTTGAGCTTTAAATCTCTCTTCAATTGGTCTATTCATATCTCTTACGACATCTTTAAGCTCTTTTCTTACTTTAGAATACTTAGCGACTATCTTTTTGCGCTTTTCATTTCTTGCTATTACACTTTGCTTTGCCATTAAACTGCTATTGTATTATCTCAACGTTCACTATGTAGGATGATACCAAAAAACTCACGAAAAACTAGTAAAAATTTCACTACCGCACGGAAAAATTAATAGCTTAAAGTTGAGATCATGCAAAAATCTAACAACTTTAAGAACTGTAATTATAAACGCTTTATGAAGTTATTTAATAATTAATTTGCATTATTGCATTTTATTGAAATAGGAGTAACTCTTAACACATTATTTTCGTCAAAACCTATTATTTTTAGTGTTAAGCTCGCTCCTATCATTGCAGTTGTATCAAAATCTTTCGTATCTCCTAACACATCTTGCATATTAGCTATATCAATATGTACAGAAAATTCTCCTGCTACTTCTGCTTCTAACGATGAAGTTCTAACTTTCGTAACTATACCACTTACTGATTCTTGTTTTTGTAGTGACTCGATAATAGGGTTAATTTCCTCTCTTTCTTTACCTATTGCTCTAATACTACATGTAATTTTTTCTTGTTGAGCATCTGTTTTAAGAACAAGGCATTGTAGCTTCATGTCAGCGGCATAATTCTTAATTTTTTCCTGAGCATTTTTCCAAGCTATTTCTAGTACCGGTATAAGCAGTATAAGAGATGTGTTCTGTTCTGGTACAACAAAAAGACCAAATTCTTCTGATACGTTCTTTACAACGACGTTCAAAGTAGTACCGACTGGAGTTTGTGCTATGAAATCTACCCAAGGATTTGGCTCACATTGTTTTTTGCTAAGGCTTATTTTTCTCTCCTCGATATTAAATTCCAAGATCATAACCTCTATTACATCTCCTACCTGTATCGACTTGTTTGCTGTCATAACTTTTTGAGTCCAGCTAATTTCTGAGGAATGCACCAATCCACAAATACCAAGAGCAGGTTCGATATCTACGAATATACCATAATTCACTATTCTTGTTACTACACCTTTATGCTTTGTTTTTACCTGATACTTATCCTTTACGTCATACCAAGGATTTTTCTGCATTTGCTTCAAGCCTAATGATATTCTCTTAGTATTTGGATCATAACTGATAATCATTGCTTCTATTTCCTGACCAACATCAAGTACTGCAGATGGGTGTGGCACTTTTTGCCATGAGATATCGGTAATATAGAGAAGACCATCCACTGGGCCGAGGTCAATAAAAGCTCCATAGTCGGTAACATTTTTCACAACACCTTTTACTATAGAGCCTACTTGAATACTTTTCAGATATTCGTCACGATACTCATTTCTTGTTTCCTCTATGCAAGCTCTTCTCGAGATTACAAGGTTACCATGTGTATCATCCATTTTGATTATTTTTACCAATATATCACCTTCGAGCAATATTTCTTCCTTAATAGGTCTAACATCGACTTGGCTACCTGGTAAAAAAGCTATTAAATCACCGAATTCATTGCTTCCGTTAGATTCTCCTTCAACAAAAGGTCCCAACAACTTTACAGCAAAACCACCCTTTACCTTACCTATCACTGCACCTCTGACTGCAGATTGAGATTTGAATGATTCTTCTATTTTTTTCCAGCCGTCTTCTAGCATCGCTTTTTCTCTACTGAGCAGAGTTACTCCTCCAGCTTTTCCTCCATCTATATTTTCGACATATACGTGTACTTGATGTCCTATCTTCAGTTCGGATGTATTCTTAAATTCTGAGAGTAATACTCTACCTTCACTTTTACCTCCTATATCTATCGTAGCGAATTCTTTATCTAAACTTACCACTACTCCATTAGCGAAACCACCTTGCAAAGAGGATGAAGTAGATTCTCCAAGCAGTTCTTCAAAATCCTCATGAATTTGGATGTCAGGCTCATTGTTCTGGTTCTTCTTATTATGAGAAGGATTATTATTGTGCATACGAAAGATTTCTTTGTTAACAGAAATACGGCTACTTTTTTGAGTGCGAAACCAGACTATGAGCGAAAAGAAGAGGTTTTAAGCAATATAAATGTCGTTAAAAATTCCACAACCTCTTCTATGCTTGCAGCTCCTGAATCTACTACAATCGCATCTCCGCTTACAGATAACGGATCGAGAAATCTCGTTGCATCGTCCGTGTCTCTATTTTCCATTTGCCGTAATACCGACTCATATATAGAGGAGAATTTTGAATTTTTCAACTGTTTTAGTCTTCTTTTAGCTCTCTCTGAAATATGTGCTGTAATAAAGATTTTACACAAGCAATTATTACCTGCTACTAATGCTGCATCTCTTCCTTCTAAGAGGATGAATTTATAGTGGGTTTTACAACTTTGAATTGTATCGAGCTGTATTTTTGTTGCTAACTTTCTGATTGAACTGTATGTCGCAATTTTAGACGCTACTCTTGATATATGAGGAGTATAAAGTTGCAAATCAGATACTTTAGAAGTGTGAAAAACTCCATCTCGCATAATCTCTGATACGATGTTATCGCATTCTACTTCTAGATTAGCATCAAATAAATCGTCTATTTTTATTTTTTCACAAAGAAGTACGGCTAATTTTCTATACACACTACCGGAATTTATGTGATGTCCATTTAATTTTTCAGCTAATGTAGAAGTGATAGTTCCTTTTCCAGATGCAGCAGGACCATCAATAGCTATAATATTCATGCTATATTAATTTTTATGCTTAGTTACAACTAATTAGTGGTATAAATTTAGAATTAATTAGTGATATAAACTTAGAATTCATAAAAATACCATAGTAAGGTAACCAATTACGTGATATACCGAAATTAATTATAGATCTTATCTATTCAGTAGTAACTACACAACAATTTATATACTACCATTAATGAAAGCCTTTAAGAAAGTATTTATACTTGGTCTATCCATTACCGGATGCTCAATACTGGAGCATGTATTGCGTTATTTTAGTGATACTGTTCAGATATTTTGTGTAGACGACTTTATATCTAAGGAAGAGTTCGTCAGAAGAGTAGTATCGCATTGTAGTTTAGAAGAGAGAATTATTTTTTTAAACTCGGTTCAAGCATCGAACATAGTAGAAAATATGGTGCAAGGTGAAACGGATGAAGTAATCGTTTTTTGTAGTCCAGGAATACCAATGAATAATACCTTAGTAACAGCTTGTAAGGCTCATGGTATAACTTTATCATGCGATTTCGATTTGTTATATGCGACTTTACTTGAAAATGGCATTAGTTTTCATGATGGTGATGATATCGCAGTATTTATTACTGGTACTGTAGGTAAATCTACAACTGCTTCTGGAATAGCATCAGAATTAAAACGAGAAGAAAACGGTCAAAACTTAGCAGTCATACTTTCCGGAAATATCGGAATACCCGTTTTATCGATATATGATGATATTATTGTTGCTAAAAGGCTTCAAAAGAAAGTGGTATGTATTTTCGAATTATCCTCTGCTCAGCTTGAACTATTAAATGAATTTGTTCCTACAATCAGCGTATGTCTGACGGTTTGCGTGGATCATTTAGATCGATATAATTCGATGGAGGAATACTTGTACTACAAAAGTAAAATATTTTGCCACTCAAAAAAGTATAAACCAATTCACAATATACTGTGTGTAGATTCTGAATATTCACAATATATTTTGGAGAATGTTAAAAAATTCTACAACACAAAAAGTGTTGCTCTTGGCTATAAAGATAGAGCAAATGAGTGGAGTGAGCTAAGTACAATGTATGAAGGAAGTGAATTTATACCTTTTTCAACAAAAGATATTTCTAGAGGAGTGACTTTTTCTAAAGGAATACTTAATGTGAATTTAGAAAATCACAATTGCTACAAGATTGAAACTGGGGAAATAGCGGTCATACCTGAAGAAAATATTGGCATAATAGCTCTTCTTACATTTTTAATTGTTGGTATACCAAATATGCAGATGGATTTGCAAACATTACCACACTGCTTGGAGCGATGCTATTCAAAAGCACCAAAATATGAATCAGTGAAATTTATTAATAATAGTAAAGCCACAAAGCAAGCAGCGGTAGAGTATTCATTATCTTTATATAAGAATGTGCTGTTAATTATAGGTGGAAAATCTAAAGGGGAAAAACTTACCGAAATCCTTCCGAAATTTCACAATATTAATGCAATTTTTCTTATAGGAGAAACTACCGATAGATTTGCATATGAGATAGAAATGTCCGCTACATTGCTCAAGTATTATAAGTGCTATACCTTAGATGTAGCAATGAGAAGTATAAAAAATGTTTTAGATGAAAGCGTTATGGAAGATTATACAGTGTTGCTGTCACCTATGTGTAGTTCATTGGATCAATGGAAAAATTTTCAGGAAAGAGGAATGTTTTTCAAAAATTTCATAATTGATCATTATTAACTTATACCGTAGAATCAACACAGGAATAGTGATTGTTACGGAATGTGGCTTTTTATTATTTACTACTAGAAATTCTTCTTTCTCTCATAGTAGGAAGAGGTATCTCAAATGCTGATGTTGGAGCTCAAAAAGATAAATTTATATTTTCGATATACGGAGCTGCTTCTGATAGCTCTTCAATGAGAGTCAACTATACCGAAGGTGTTTATAAAAAATCTTCTAATGTGATTTCTGATCCATCTCCACGTATTGGTCTGCAGATTGGAAGTCTTTTTAGTGAAAATAAACATGTTGGTATCGATGCATCATATCTTCATACTACCTATAAATGTTCTAATTTTTCCATATCTCAAGATTCTATAGCACTGGAAGGATATGGTATAGGTTGTTTTGAGCTAAAGAATAAATATTATCTTTTGTTAGGTTGTTCTGGTGGACTTGAATACAATATTTTTCAGCAACAAAGCAGTGGCTCTTGGAATGATACGATTGCACTACAGTTTGGAGGTGGAAAGATGTTCGATCGAATGAGGATAGAGCTTTTTATAAAAGCTAGAAGAACAAATTTTAATGATGTAATTTTCAAAGCACAAAACTCAAACAGTAATCGGATTTATCAAGATAATGTGGTGATACCAGAATCTGTCACTCACATAAATGATATTCCAAAATATGATACAAGTAGTCATGTCGTTTATGGTAAGCCGACTTTATATTTATTGACTTATCAAGAGGAAGCTAGTGTAGCAATTATAGATTTACGGCCAAATAGTGGTGCTATAGAATACGGATTACGTATAAGTTCAACTTTCTGATTATATGAGATTTCAGCGTATTTTATCTAATAAGTATGGAAGGTTTGGAGAAGAACTTGTTAGTGAGGTATTATCTAAGCGAAATCATACGAAGGTTGCTAGTAGATATAAGACTCCTTATGGAGAGATTGATATCATTACTATATGTAATGACAGTTTAATATTTAGCGAAGTCAAGGCACGAAGCGTTTATAAAGAGGAATTTAGTGGGCAAGAATTTATAGTAATGAGCAATGTATCATTCGATGCATTTGAAAAAATTTTTTCCAGAAAACAAATGCAAAGAATGATAGATGCAGCAAGCTTTTTCAATGCACAAAATCAACAGTTCTCGAGTTATAATCAGAGATTCGACTTATACCTTGTAAAAGGTAAAAGGATAATCGAACACTTCGAAAATATATCGATGCAATAATTTATCTATTAAGTGCATCATAAATGATACTACCTCTGTAATATGTAGATTTGGGGTTATTGTTACTTGTCTCATCTACCGACAAAGACTCACACTTCAGGTGCGGAATAATGATTTGCTGTCTATCTCCTTGAGTGAGTACTTTCCAAGATATGTATGTCAGTCTACAAAGCACTATAATAGAAGCTAGTAAAATTACTTTTCTCAGGTAAAGCATATTGTGTTATTTAAACATACTATCTAGCATTATTTCATATAAGAATTTAGTAAATTTGTGAGGTGTGTATATTGGTTCATCTTGCATTAGACATGCAGATGTAAATAATGCCTCTATCATATTATTAAGTTTCTCAATATCTTCGTTTCTTTTTAGTCTTATTATCATTTCGTCTATTAATGGATGAGACTGATTGATTTCTAATATTTTTGTAGAGCGTTTAGATAGCTGTCCTTGCTCAATTAAAAGTTTTTCCATTTTAGAGTTCATCCCCCCTCTAGGAATAGATAAGCACACAGGACTTTCTTCTAATTTCTGCGATATTACGACATCCTTTATCCGTTCTTTTAGAATTTCCTTCATATGATCTGCTAATTTTTGTACGTCCGCCTTAGACTCTAAATGCTCTTTAGTGGTTTCATCTTGCTTATTATTCTTATCTTCGAGTGATATATCAGCATTTAATACTGATTGAAAATCCTTACCTTGATACGATGAAACGACCGTTGTCCAAAAATCATCTACTACATCGTTCAGGAGGAGAACTTCTATTCCTTTTTTCTTAAATAGTTCAAGTTGTGGATTTTGCATCAATTCCTCCAAATTTTTTCCGGTAATGTAAAAAATCTCATTTTGTCCTTCTTGCATATTTCGTATATACTCATCTAGTGAAACTAGCTTTTGTGGAGACTTAGTTGTGTAAAATCTACTGATTGCGAGAATAGCGTTTCTTTCACTCTCCAACATATATTGTTCGCATAGTCCTTCTTTTATTATTTCTCCAAATAAACTCCAAAATTTTTGACTTTTCTCTTCTTCTACAACCATTTTATTGATTTCTTCTAGTACTTTTTTCACTATTGCGCGAGATATTTTTGCATATCCGTCATCAAGTTGAATTGATTCACGATTTATATTAAGTGGAAGACTTTCAGTGTCTATTATACCACACAAAAATCTAAGATATGGAGGTATGATACTTAGTTCACGATCACCAATAAAAACTCTTTTTACATATAATTTTACTCCTTTAGCTTTCCTCTCATGATCAAATAAATTTAATGGTTTTATACTCGGTATAAAGATAAGAGCTTTATACTCTACTCCACCTTCAGCGATCCAGTGTATGGTATTCATAGGAGAATCTGGAAGATAGGAAAGTTTTTTATAAAATTCATGATATTCTTCTTCGGTAATGCTCTTTTTATCTCTTAGCCATAGTGCGATACCGCTATTTACCGGTGTTTTTTGATCAGCGGAGACGTAATATATTTTAAAAGGGATATGTTCAGAGTAAGTTTTAATTATATCTATAAATTTATATTCATTTAATGTTACTGATGCATCGCTTTTTAGTTTTAGTCTTACTATAGTACCATTCGTTTTTGTTTCGTCGCTTTTTTCTATTGTGAATTCTTCTACTCCATCTGATTTCCAGATAAAGGTTTCATTACTACCAAATTTTGTAGATGTAACCGTAACTTCATCTGATATCATAAAACTAGCATAGAACCCTACTCCAAATTGACCGATTTGACTATTTACCATTTCTTTAGAATGTTCTTGTACGAATCTTTGAGTACCAGATCTTGCTACTATACCTAAATTTTGTTCCATTTCTTCTGCTGTCATTCCGATACCATTATCAGATATTTCAACTATTCCTTCTTTGTCATCAAATTTTACTATTATCTCATACTCTTCTTCAGTTGAGCTAATACTAGCATCTTGTACGTTGGACTGTAGAGTGTATCTTAGCTTATCACAAGCGTCTGAAGCATTTGAAATTAGTTCTCGTATTGCGACGTAATCACCTTGTTTAGTGTAAACCGAATGTATCATCATATGAAGAAGTTTTGTAGCTTCTGCACCGAATTTAGATTTTTTAATCGTTGACATATCATGAAGTGAAAAAATTTTACCTAACTAATAAGAATTTATGTTTAGATATTAAAAATCCAAATTTCTATCTTGAGTGTACGTTAATTCTCTAAACAGCATAAGCAAAAATGATGCGAGTGGTATTGCTAACAGTATTCCTACTATATTTCCACATTTTGCAAATATAAGTACAGAGAATACGGTAATAATAGGATGTAAATCGAGCTTCATTCCTACTATATTTCTCAAAAATATAAAATTCAAAATTGAATATCCTACGAAAAAAAGTGCTAGTCCTAAGATTTCGCTTCCGATTCCGAATTTTGCCGTAGCTACTATAAAGATACAAGAGTACGTTAAAATTCCTCCAATATATGGAATATAATTAGAGATAGCGGCAATTATTGATAATTTTAGTGCATTACTTACATCGAAGATGATGAGAGTAGTATAAGTGATAGAGCCATGAATTAAAGATAAAAGAGTATATAAAGCCAAATATCTTATTAAAATCATACGACCATTACTTCCAATTTTTTCTAAAAGAGTGATTTTTTCTGGAGAAAATAGTTTTAATGTTAGTAATTTGTATGTATTTGCCTCCTTCATAACATAGTACGAGGTAAATGGAACGATAGAAATAAATAATCCGAACGACATAGCATTTACCCAAGATATCTGAAATATATCGTATATAAATTTTGTATAATGTCCTATGTTGAGGTTTGATACCACTTTGTCAAAGTGAACGTTATCCATGATGGCATTTTCAATAATAGATTTGATATCGCCAAGGTATGATGTGAAATGTATATCTTTGCTAGTAAGTGCATTGTGTATTATGCTAATGCCTGTCATTATTCCCCAGATAATTACACTCCAGAAGAATAATATTATGACCGTTCCTAGTGTGGCCGATATCAAAGCTGCTGTACTTTTACTGC
Source organism: Candidatus Fokinia cryptica (assembly GCF_034359305.1). Classification (NCBI taxonomy): domain Bacteria; kingdom Pseudomonadati; phylum Pseudomonadota; class Alphaproteobacteria; order Rickettsiales; family Candidatus Midichloriaceae; genus Candidatus Fokinia; species Candidatus Fokinia crypta. Next base: position 176,718 of record NZ_CP110343.1, read on the forward strand.
GTAATCGCCTTGCGAGTGATAAATAAAATGGAAGTATGATGTATCCAAGTATGCCTCCGTATACGAATGGTTTTGTTATATCATTTACAAGACCTACGCATATAATTAGTATTGCAATAATTAAGTATACATTTTCTTTTTGTTTGTTTTTCATATCTTGACTTCTAAATCCTCATTTTATACTCTGAGTGCGATATTTGTAAGTTATCAACATGTAATTATGAAGTATTTTACCGGCATTGCCAAATGTTTTTTATGTTGCATACTTACTTTTAAAAGTGTTTTTGCAGTTGAGGTTGCAGAATTGAGGATAGGTACCGAGGGCATGTATCCTCCTTTCGAGTTTTACAAAGACGGGGAGCTTACTGGATTTGATGTAGATTTAGGTAACTTAGTTGCTCAGCAACTTGGTGTAAAGCCGGTATTTGTGGATATGACATTTAATAGTCTTTTTCCAGCTGTCAATATAGGTAAAATTGATGTGGCAATTGCTACAATATCAGCTTCGGAAGCTAAAAAGAAGAATTTTGCTTTTTCAGATCCTTATTACGAAGATACGATAGGAATGCTATATATCAACGATAAGATTACCAAAAAAGAGGATCTTTCAGGGAAGATTATAGGTATTCAGTTCGGTACTACTGGTAATACTGCTTGGATCAATCAGAACTGTAAAGAGCCAAAAATAGTTTATATGGACAATAATAATATGTTGGTAGAAGCTCTCAAAGCTAAGCGTCTTGATGTGGTAATCGTTGATGTGCCACAAGCTAAATATTTTGCGAAGAATAATAAATTGAAGTGGAAACTTTTAGGTTCTATATCTGACGGCTACAGAATAGTTATGAAGAAAGATTCTAAACTACTTCCTAAAGTAAATGACGCATTAAAAACGCTTACTAACAATGGAGAGATTGGAAAGCTCAAAAAGAAATGGGGCTTATAACCCAATTCTTAATGATTGACTGATCTAGTGCTTTATATTCCATGCCGCTTCGTTGTGTTGGTGGTTTAAGACAATACGCTGTATTGGGTAGCTTATATACATTTCATCGCTCTACATGGAAGTTATGCATAGTAATTACTGTGAAATGATAATATAAATTAGTATTTCATTTTGGAAAAGATTACACTACTTTTGCATTTTGTGTTTTAAATTCATCATTAAATATGCAGACCCATTCCGTAGAATTGACTAATAGTATCAAAGCAATATTTGATATAATATATGACAAAATTAAAGATTCAGAGTATAAAATTGATGTATTTTGGATTTTCTCAGAATCTCCTCTTTCCGGCCCTCCTCATCTTTTATGGGGGGCACCTAGCTCTGATGCTTCATTTCTGAAGATCAGATATATTATAGAAAGTGGAGAAGATGCAAAACAACTTGTGATGAAGATTGCTAGAGAGTACTTTGAAAAAAGTGTAAAGCAACAAGTGATTGAATCGCAAATTCAAGAGCAACATGAAATATCGATGCTTACCACACAATTATCGAATATTTCTCTTGCGAGTCATGTGCTCCCCGAATATGCAGATCGTGCTAATGCAATTGAAATTGTGAAGCGTGAAACGAAAAAGATATGTGATACCTATATGGATAGTAATATAGTGTATGGCATACATTCTATTATATCTTCAGAGCATGGCAGGAATAACTTTGGTGAAGACTTATCTTCTGTTGTGAATAGGCTTTATCTTCATGGAATACATGAAGCTGATACTATGAATTCTATCATGAGCATACTGCATGTTCTAGAATTTCATAGCACTCTAAGAGGGTTTGTTTTAGATTGTATGCTAGGTTATCATTACAACACTCCTATTCAAGATCCAGATCATCCAGAGCCTCAAGAGCAACAAGCTCCTGGATCTGATGATTTATCGTGTTCTCACGATAGCATTCCTGGGGATTTGGAAACAAATTATCCTGAACAGATGGAAGATATGTGAAGTACTGGAATAGTTATTTCTTATTTTATTTTTCTGGTTAATTAGGAAATTTGAGTTTTTTTGAAGAGCTTTTATGCTGATATGGACGATATAGGAGACAGAGATGATAATATGGCGAATGCTAGAATGTTAATAAAGTATGAAGATGAGGCGTCGCTGCTGCTTCATCTTCAATACTAATTCATATCAACTCTGTATTGTGCTTTTAGCTCCTCTTGAGTAGTACATTTCCCATAAGTGAGAATAATATCCATTTTTCGCTATTAGCTGGTCATGAGTGCCATCCTCAACAATCGCACCTTCATTAAATACCAGTATCCGATCTATGTGCTGTAATGTGGAAATTTTATGAGCTATCATGATTACAGTTTTATTTTTCATTAATATCTTTAATGCTTCTTGAATTTTCTTATCAGTTGTGGAATCAAGAGATGATGTGCACTCGTCCATGATTAGAATTGGTGCATTCTGTATCAGCGTTCTTGCTATACCTATTCTTTGTTTTTGTCCACCTGATATAGAAAATCCCTTTTCTCCAATTATGGAGTCATATCCATTTTCTAAAGAGGTAATGAATTCGTGACACTGACTCAATTTAGCACTTTCCACTACCTTATCAAACGGTATGTTGTGATTGCAGTATGCTATGTTATCGCGGATACTTCTATTAAATAGCATGATTTCTTGGGGCATTATACTGATTAATCTACTCAATTCCCTAGGCGAATATTCTTCGATTTTTTTATTTCCTATTAAAATATCTCCATTATGTTTTTTATAAAAGCCAATAATGAGGTTTACGAAGCTCGTTTTTCCACTTCCAGATGTACCTACTAATCCTACTCTTTCTCCTTGTTTGATTGTTACTGATAAATCAGAAAACAGCACTTTGTTATCAGGATACCCAAACGTCACTTTATCAAATATTAAGTTATAATCGTTTTGAGGTTGATGAGGTATATCACTTTCTGGAGAAAGAAATTCTCCATGAGTACTATATAAAACTACGTGTTCTACTAGTACGTCCTCACGTACATTCTCTGTTACGACGTTAATACTCTGTTTTGCTCGACCTGCTTCTAAAAGTGTGTAAGTGATTTCATCCGCAACAAACCACATCGTACTCATTATATTCATACTATTTTGCACAATAAATATCACATCTCCTGTTGATATTACGTCTGCAGTCCACATTTTTGCAGCTACAAAAAAGAGAAAGCTAATGCTGACAATGCTAATGCTTCCTAGGCATAATTTTACTAATTCTATATTGACTAATGAATATCTACTGGCTCTCATTTCTTCTCCTTGTATCTTACTTATATATCTCATTTCATGATGTTGCTTTGAAAGTGCTCTAATTATGAAATTATTCATTATTGTATCAAGAATAGCTGCTTGAACTTTGCTTCGCTTCTGAGAGGCAATTTGTGTTAATTTTACAGAACGTTGAGAAAGTACTATCATTACTACGATATATATTGAAAGCCATCCAATGAACATAGATGAGAGTACTGGATGTACGTCAAACAAAAATAGTGATGACAATACGATCGATATTATGACAGGTACGAATAGATTTGTAATGTTATCAAATATCATATAGAGGCTTCGTGGTAAGTCATCTATCCGGTAACTGAATGCATTGAGTTTTTGTCTATCAAGAAAATGCTCGTGTTCATGCTTTAGTACACTTTTAAGACATGAGAGCCTGATATCTGTTTCAAATTTTGGAATGAAGTGAGCTGATGTAAGACCTTTTGTTCTACTTATAATTTCTAATATTATCCAAAAACCTATCCCTATTCCTAAACTTTGAAAGAAAATGCGCGTATCATGCGTTTTATCGGAAATATCATTTAATATATCGACCAATTTCCCAGTAATATATGGTAGCACAACATTATGAGATAGATTGCATAGTATGCCGGTTCCTAATATAAGGAGTGCACTAAAAAAATGTCTTCTAAGAAAAAATTGCAAAAACCCTAATACAGTTTTTGGAAGTGGAATATTGTTATGTATAGTCATTCACATATTCTATTTAAGTGTATGAGAGCAAAAAGCCTCTTGGATGCAGACCATCAAGAGTATATCATAAATTTAGATAGTGAAAGCTGAATTCTCTACAGAAATTTTATGAATATTGAGATTAATAAAGTGGTATCGTGCACTAAGAAGATAGAATTTGATGCTGCTCATAGGATTGTCAATCATCAAGGAGCATGTAGAATGTTACACGGACATCGTTATGTTGCAGAAATAACTTTTTCGAAATTTCTTGAGGATTTTGATGATCATGATATGGTAATTGATTTTATTATCATAAAGCAGAAGTTGGATAGTTGGATAAAACAATACTGGGATCATAATACTATACTTTCAAAGCAAGATAAAAATTTAGGCGATTCTATTGAAAAATGTACTTCCCAAACAGTTTTTTATTTGGAGAAGCAACCTACTGCTGAGAATATGGCGATATTTTTGATGTATAATATTACTCCAAAGTTATTCGAAGAGTACAATGTGAAGTGTACTAGATTAAAATTGAGAGAGACTCCTTCTTCATTTGTAGAAGTTACCGCTTAGGTTAGCATATTTCGGTGATAATAACCGGAAGTAACGAGTTTCGTGCTAGCACACCAAGGAAACGAAAAATCTTCTATTTTGGTGGTGGAGGCAAACGGATTCGAACCGATGACCCTCTGCTTGCAAAGCAGATGCTCTACCAACTGAGCTATGCCCCCATCCGAAATTTGGAGCAGGCGAAGGGAATCGAACCCTCGACTTCAACCTTGGCAAGGTTGCGCTCTACCACTGAGCTACGCCTGCATTTTCATGAGATATATACCTGAAGATATCAAAAGTTACAATAAACACAAGAGAAAAACTAAAGGTATTACTATATAAGATGATCTTTTGTTATCTTAGTCAAATTAGCATTAAAGTGAAATGGAAGTAAAAAAATATCAAAAATTCATTCTATGAAGTTGTTTGATGCCTCATATCATATTTTTGATATATTTAAAGCTAGTGCTTTTCGTTTGCTTTTACAGATATCATGATGTACAATATGTTGGTTCATGGCATTTGTACCCCTGCAAATTGTCTCATCTGTAATGTTTGTTTAAATTCAAAACGTGAACGATATCCAACAAAGTGTTTACATGATCATAGCGGAAAAATCAGGCTTCTCCGTTGAGAAAATGAATGATGAGCTTAATCTAAAGGAAGAGATAAAGGTCGATAGCCTTACCTCTGTAGAGCTTGTTATGGCTCTGGAAGAAAAATTCAGGATCGAAATTTCTGATGAATCTATGCAAAAAGTTGAGACTGTCGGTGATGTTATAAAGATAGTTGAAGCTCTAGTAGCGGAGACAAGAAAGTAGTACACATTAATTTTCTCAATATAAGTCAATGCGTCACAGGATTGGTCATAGGAAATTCGGTAGAAATTGCGGTCATCGTACTTCTATGTTTAGAAATCTCCTTAAGTCTCTTATTATTCATGAAAAGATAGTTACAACCGTTGCTAAAGCTAAAGATGTAAGGCCTATGGTGGAGAAGTTGGTAACGAAATCCAGAATGGAGTCATTACATACTAGGCGATACGCTATATCTCTTTTAGGTGGTAATTGTACAGCGGTGAATAAGTTATTTACCCTTGGGGTTAAGTATAATTCTAGAAGTGGTGGATATACTAGAATCGTAAAGATTGGATACAGAAAAGGAGATTCAGCACCGTTAGCAGCTATTTCTTTTGTTTAGGCTTGTTAGCAGGTTACTAATTTTGGTGGAGCGTCATGCGAAAGCGTCGTTTTAAGTCGGATTTGCTATTTATTGATCAAATACCTTCTCTTAAATAAAGCTATTTCCTGTGTAATAATAGAGTGCAGTGAGCATATATTGCGTCTTCTGTAAAGATGCCGGTATTTTCGGTAGTGGTAGCTTTGATTGCGACGTCATTTTGTGAGATAAAAGTAAGACGTGCTATATGCTTTTTCATATCTTTTACATGAGATTGAATTTGCGGATGATCTGCTATGATCGATATGTCGATATTACTAATATTGTATCTTTTTTTCTTCATAAGCGTTACTGCGTGTTGTACGAAAATTTCAGATTTAGCATTTTTCCATTTTACATCATCGTTTAAAAATTTAGTGCCGATATCTGTTTCTCCTATTGCTCCTAGTATTGCGTCTGTAATTGCGTGCAATACAACATCTCCATCAGAATGGGCTATAATCTTATACATGCATTTAAGCATTGTACCTCCGATTGAGATCGTTTCATATTTTTCAGACTTTTTTAGTCTATGCACATCTATACCTGTTCCTACCCTAAAGACGTTATAATTTTTCGAATAATGTTTCGTATATTCTTCTGTCGCTATATGTTTTCTTGCCTTTTCTAATTGTTCAGGAAAGGTGATCTTAAAATTATTTAATTCTCCTTCTACCTTCAGTATCTTATAATTAGTTTTATGATGTTTATTAAAATAGTAGAGTAATCCAATATCGTCTATTTTTGCTTCATCTGGCATTTCATTTAGTTTTTGATAAACATTTTCTATTACTGGGAATTTAAAAATTTGAGGAGTTTGTATTGTATAATATTCTTCTCTTTTTCGCGATGATTCCTCTCCACTATGTAGTCTGATTGCATCCACAATTGGTAAAATTGGTTCTATAGCATCGTATTCGCTGTTGGAAGCTAAATATTGTAGCCAAGTGTTTACTGATTTGTGATTAAATAAAGGTCTTACAGAGTCATGTATTGCAACTATCAATTTACTCAATTTCTCTTCAGTATTCTTAACATGCTTTATTTGATATATTTCTCTTATTTTATTGATCGCATTCATTACAGAAAGTGCTCTAGTATTTCCACCACGTACTATTACAAGGTCTTTTTTGGATGCTTTGCGATATTTTGCTATAAGTTTATTATCTTGTATAAATGGTTCATTAAGAACTAATACAATGTATTTCAATGGTAATAACTGGAATTTTGATATAGTATGCTCCACCACGTCGCTACTGCGGTATAGCTTATGAAATTGCTTTGGTGTAACTTCATCGGAAAATCTTGCACCTTTCCCAGCTGCAAGTATTATACCTATATTATGCATTGAATCTTTAAGAGTGATTTAGCTCTTCAAAAATAGATAAAAGCTCAATTCTTGTCATACTTTCTGCTCTTTTACTAAGATCGATGCCCTTGACGCTGAGTGAATGCATGAGAATATCATAATTATGCAGAGATTTTAGCACATTTCTTATACTTTTTCTTCTATTATGGAATAGTATTTTTCCAAATTTTATTAAAGATTCATAATCATATTTTACGTTTGGTATTGGTTCCATATATATCAAGGATGATTGTACTTTAGGTGGTGGAGAGAATACATCTGGGGAGAGTTCAAGTAATATTTCTGTTCTACATAATGTATTAATTACAAAGCTTAAAAAATTATTGCAAGTTTTGTTTTCTTGGCATATTAGAGCACCTACTTCTTTTTGTATTAGTATGGTAAAACTCTTAAATGTATTAGCAATTTTAAGCCATTTCCAAATAAGAGCTGTAGCAATATTATATGGTAAATTACCAATAATAGTGATTTTCTCTTCAATATATTCAGGCAATACCTCATGCATTATAGAACGTTCATCTATCTTAAGTGCATCGCCATGTATAACATTAATATTGTTATATAAAGAAGCAACTTTGCTAAGATGTGGAATGAGATTTGAGTCTTTTTCTAAACATATAAGAAATTTAGGCTTACCGATTTTCATTATAGATTGTGTTAACATTCCATATCCACCACCTATCTCCATCACTACGCAATTTGCGATGTGATTAGCATGTAATACTATTTTATCGGTAATGTTAGAATTTGTTATGAAATGCTGGCCTAATCCTTTTATCGGTTTATATTGAATTTCTTTCATGACGATAATCTAAATATGAAAAGCAGTCTTCATCATACTCTTATATTTAGCAAATGTTCTTGCTTTTGCGAGCCCTCTATCAATTTGAAGATAATATTCTTCTTTATTTATAGTGTTTTTTGAAAGAGATAAAAATAGATTATAAAGAATTGCACCAAGAATCAGTCTTTTAGTATAGAAATTTATATCGCTAGATACATCATAAATTTTACGCCATATAATATCTGCTTGATTATAACATATAGCCATGGTACTGATCTTGCGCTCAATTTTTGTAGCGTAACAAAGTATTGGCAACCTCCGTTCTTCTAGAGAGATATATCTATCACATAGTGCATATAATGCAGATTTTACATTCTCTGTTATACTATTAGATTCTGGTGTCCAATCTTCTAAATGTTCAGCTACTAAATACAATAACAGAAATTCCGTATAGCTCGAAATTGTACTATCAGTAAAGTAAAATGCTAACCATTTTGCATCCATCGTGCTCCATATACACTCTAATATATCTTCATTCCATCCGATTTTAGTGGAAATTTCGAGACTTCTATGTATTAGCTCGTTTCCAGCTGAGCGATATCTCTTTATAAGAAAATCATACATCTCATTCAAAAATGTTTATTATCCAGTGTACTGATGATACAATACAGATTGTTTGCTGGCTGAAGCACTTTTTGCAATAAATAACAAAGTAGATTTAGAAATGTCATATGTCAATCAATTGGTAAGTATTGAAAGCACTCCAAATCCAGAAGCTAAAAAATTTATTTTTCAATCTGAATTAGTAGGAGGTTCTATTTCGTATATGTTTGATAGATCTCATACTCAGAGGTCTTATACTTCTAATCTTGCAAGTTTTATTTTGAAGAATAATGCGATCTCAGATGTAATGATAGCTAGTAACTTTATCGTAGTTACAAAAGTTAAAAGTTCTGAATGGGAATCTTTACAGAAAGAATTATCATATTTGTTTGTAGAGTATTTTTGTAATTCTCAAGAAGAGGTAGTGATTAGTTCTAATGACAAAGAAGAGAACTGTGTTGATGATGAAATTTCCAATCAAATTAAAAAGCTTTTGAATGAGTTTGTTAAACCAGCGGTTGCTCAGGATGGTGGTGATATAGTTTTTGTAAAGTTTGAGGAAGGAAAGGTGTATGTCAAAATGACAGGTGCATGTAATGGATGTCCAAGTTCTACTTATACTTTGAAAAATGGAGTAGAAGTAATGTTACAACATTATATTCCTGAGGTAATAGAAGTAATTGCTGTTTAATTTAGTAATTAACAATATGAGCGATATACAGAAAAAAATAGAAAATATGATCAACGCGAATGATATTGTGCTTTTTATGAAAGGTACTGCATCTATTCCTATGTGTGGCTTCTCTGGTACAGCAGTTGCGATTCTGAATCGTTTGAATGTGAAATTTTTAGATGTTGATGTGTTATCAGATGATGATATTAGAAGTGGTATCAAAACGTACTCGGAGTGGCCAACAATTCCTCAATTATATATCAAACAACAATTTATAGGAGGTTCTGATATAATGAAGATAATGTACGAAAATGGAGAACTTGAGTTGCTATTAAAAAAGCATTTGCTTATATGATAAGTGATAATCTCAATTATAATAATGCAAATTTTGTGTGTGGTACCACTAGCGTTAATTATGCATTAAAGCAGATTCAATATCCCGAAATTGCGATATGGGGGCGATCAAATGTTGGTAAGTCTAGTATAATTAATGCTCTTACTGAACGTAGAGGATTGTGCAGAAGATCTATGAAACCAGGTTGTACAATGCAGCTTAATTATTTTTTGATTGATAATAAGTTGATGATTGTTGATATGCCAGGATATGGTTTTGCCAAACGCAGCAAGAGTGATATTCGTAAAAACCATAATATTTCAAGAAATTACATAACGAGTAGTACATCTCTTAAAGCATTATTGCTATTGGTGGATGTGAGGCATGGATGTAAAGAGAGTGATATAGAGATGATTAAATTTTTATGTGAGAATGGGAGGAATTTTCTCATAGTATTCACAAAAGCTGATAAAGTTTCATTTGTACATGCAGCTTCGTATTTATCTAGTACCTTCCCAAATATTCTTGCTGATAATTTCTTAGATTCATCGATCGCTGAATCTGCGATCATCACAAGTAGTAAACTTGGCACAAATATATCTATGCTGAAAAAGCTAATAACTGAGGCTATTTAGTTTTTTTTTCAATATCAATACTTACTCCTTCGCCTATTTTTGGATTAACGAGCTTTACAGAACTTTGTGCTATGTACTGTTTCCACATGCTTTGTTTTTTCACAGTATCTTTATTATTGTTTGTAAGACATAGTAAAACTGCTCCAGTTGTCCCTATAAGTAACATTATTCCTATCAATATGACATATTGATAATGTGTTTCATAAAATGCAATTCCTATTTCTAATGCTTTAAACACTTTCGGTGAATTTTGTAATTCGGTCTCTTGCTCAAGTAAGTATACATTTAAGCATACTAATGGTATCACTCCAAAAAATGGTAATAGTGCTATCTTTGATTTTTTATACTCTTCATCTTCTTGTGACATTCCAACTATTGCAAATAAGAAAAGTATAGCTATTGCTCCTACATATACTATGAGTAGTGTGAAAGCCAAATATTCCGCACCCATCATTATATATAAAAGTGATGTACCTATAAATGCCAGTATCATACTAAGTACGCTATAAATAAGCCTTGATGAAAGGATAGTGCATGCTAGGCATAGGACGATAGCGGAAGATATGCAGACGAAAAGAAAGTCAGCAGAAAATATCATTAGTACCACTATTATGAATTCGAGATTATTATGGTGATCCTGATGCGACTCGAACGCATGACCTACTGATTAAAAGTCAGTTGCTCTACCGACTGAGCTACAGGATCACAGCAGTATCTTGACACTACGAGTGGATGGTATAAAAATACGGCTGACTTGTCTATATAATTTGCCAATTTTCTGAAAATTTCCTGTAAAGCATTTTATGGATTAGCGGATGAAAAAGCAAAATACTGAATTACGGTAATCATCATTATGCTCTTTGATTTTTTATGAAATTTTCTATGCCTCAGAAAAAACTACCTCTTAAAAAAGAATTTGAAGTATGGAGAGAAGCTTACTTCAGAGCAGGTAGCTGTTTTTTATAAAAGCTTAAATGACATTCTATTAGAAAATAAGGAAACTGACTGTGAATTGGTAATAGAGAAAGGTAGTCTTAAAACTACGGTAGGGTGTATTATGAATCTTATAAGTTTCTTCTTAGCACCGAGCCGTACATAACTGACTCCTTCAGTCGAAATAGCTTTATTCTTTTTAATATCAACAAAATCCAAATTTAGGATGCCAATAAAATAATTGCAGTGAGTGACTGAGAAGAGTTGTACTCAATTAAAAGCCCCAAAAAAGATTAAAACCCCACTTGGCTCCCCGGGTTGGATTCGAACCAACGACCAAGCGGTTAACAGCCGCTTGCTCTGCCACTGAGCTACCGAGGAATTGGTAAAATGGTACATTCACCCTATATAGAGTAGTATCTGATTTTTAAAATATGTCAATTACAAATTGGCAAATTTGCGTCTTAAAAACAAAAAATCTGCTCATTAAATCCCATAATATCTAATGCAGAGATTATTGGAATTGCATCGAAGCATTTTTGTGCCACTTCCATTTTTTCTTCTCTTATAAGGATCTTATTAAGTTTATCCACGAGTTTGTGCAAATATAGTACATCGTATGCTGCATACTCTTTTTGTTCTTCAGTAAGAATCTCCTCTCCCCAGTTAGAGGTTTGTTGTGTCTTAGATAGTTTTACTCCAAGTAATTCTGAGCAAAGTGATTTAAGACCATGATAGTCAGTAAAAGTACGAGCTAATTTTGATGCTATCTTTGTGCAATATATGTTTTTCATTGATATATTGAACGATTGTTGAAGTTTTGCAACATCAAACCTTGCGAAGTGAAAAATCTTCAAAAGTTTGTCATTTGACAGCAATTTTATGAGATTAACTGCTTCTTTATAATCGTTTTTGCTACGAAAATGCACAAGATGCACTTCATCAGTACCAAAACATAGCTGTACCAGACACATTCTATCTCTTATCATATTAAGCCCCATTGCTTCTGTATCCAGTGCTACGGAAGTATGTTCGTTTTTAAGTAGTAGTGAAGGTATATCATTAGTATAATAGTGTATGACCATATAAAGAGATTGACTAAAAAGGTATCTGTTAGGAAGATTATCATCCTTGTTTAGATTATAAAAAATCGTGAAAGAGTACAGTAAAATATGTGCTTTACTTTCTGAGAAGAAAGAAGTGACTTCTGAATGGTATAAGGCACGAATCGATAGATATGTTTTCAATGATATTATTGTTCCCTTGTATTACTCAATTGATTTGAGAGAATCTTCTTACAAAAGTACTGTAGTAGATTGTAATATGTTTCCTGCAGGATTTATGCATGTTAAGCATAACGAAAGAATTGTATCGCTGTTTCAGAAGTATATCTCAGAATATATCCATAAATTTCGCAAAAAAATATCATCGATATATCTTGTACCAGAGAATTTTACTCGCAACCCGTTTTATATACAGAATATAGTAAAGTTATCAAAAATCCTGCAGGAAGTTGCTTTCAATTCTGGAATAGAATTTTCTCTATTATTGGATTCTGATGATGAATCATCATTTATTGAGTTAAAAAATGCAATTATTCACTTTCAATCACTTCCATTTTTGCCATATAACGCAACTGTAAATGATGATTCTATAATTATTTTAAATAAAGATTTAACGAATGGAATATCTACAGTTTTGTCATCCGTGAATAATGTTTTACCTAGTCCTTTGTATGGATGGTATCGTAGGAGTAAATATAACTTTTTCCAGAAATATGAAGAGCTTGCTACGGAAATTTCAAAAATTTTGCATTGTGATCATTGGTTTTTTTGCTCCATAACATCTTATATCTCTATGAATGGAGATAGTTGGCAGATGGAAAATGAGCTCTTAGCGAAGGAAGTGGATTCACTCGTAAAAAAAATAAAAGAAAAGTATGAATTGTATGGCATTAAAGATATCCCTAAGGTATTTGTAAAATCTGATAATGGCACGTTTGGTAGAGCGAATATTGCGGTATTCTCTGGTGATGATATAAGAAAACTTAATAAAAAGAATAGAGATGAACTTTACAGAAAGGGTGTGAAAAATAACTTTGTGATACAAGAGTGTATCTACAGTGCTTTGTGTTATGAAGATGAAATGCTATTTATTTCATCATCAATACAAAAGCATATTTCTTGCGAGCGTATGCTGTACGTTGTAGGAGGTCAACATTGTTCAACTTTACTGAGGATGCATACGCAAAAAGGGAATGGCGATAATTTAAACGCTCCCGGAATGTTCGTCTCAAATGTAGAGCATGCACTCTATAATAATCCTTTAGAAAATCTTATAATGCGTCTTACTACTCTAGCCACTATGGAAGAGTTGTATTGTCTGTGTTAAACTTCGTAGTGTGGAAAAATTTAGTTTACAAGAATGATATTAGTACCGTTGAACTATTGGTTTTCGAATCTAATTTGGTTGTGTGTTTCTTTTGGTCTTTTGTTTTTATTTTGTCATTTTTTGTTTGTTCCGAAATTAATGTATAGGAAGCAACAAAGAGTAGATGTACTGAAATCTAATGTTGCTTTAATAAGTAAAGTTGAAAAAGAGATAGAGCTTATACAAGTTCAGGTGGAGCAAGAATTACATGCTACCTCTCAGAGATGTAGGGATATAAATGCTAATGCTATTACGAAAGCAAGAAACATAGTAGAATCTGCTCGATCTAAATTTAAACAGCAGTATAGAGAGTATTACGTTAAAATGAATTCAGAATTAATGGTAGATAGTGTGGATTTACAAGAGTTAGTTGATGAGTTAGTAGGAGACGTACACTCAAAAATTATAGAAGAATATCGTCTTAAGTCACATCTCTAGTTTTTTAGCTTTAAAATTACTGCACCATATTGCAGCGCAGAAATATGTAGTGCCAACAGCTGTAAAGACTGATGATAATATTCCTACGATAATGGTGACAGCAAATCCTCTCAGTGCGCTCATTCCAAATATGTACAAAGCTAGAGCGGCAATGATTGTTGTAATATTTGCATCAAGTATAGTTCTCATTACCTGAGAATAAGATTTCTTCATTGTGGCGATGATGTGCTTTTTGGAGATATTACCTTCTTCTATTCTGATATGGCGTAATTCTTCTTTTATTTTCTCAAAGATCAAAATGTTTGCATCAACTGCCATTCCTAAAGTTAGTACGATTCCAGCAATTCCTGGTAACGTAAGTGTAGCATTCATAAGAGATACGATGCCGATTATGATGATAAGGTTTAATAGCAAGCTTATGTTAGTGAAAACTCCCCATATTCTATAAAAGATCAGCATAAAAGTTATAATGCATAGCAAAGCTATTACAGTTGCAATACTGCCAGAATGTACGGATGATTCACCTAATGTAGGACCTATCACTTTTTCTTCCACTATTGTCAATGCTACTGGGAGACTTCCCGAGCGTAACATAGAAGCGAGTTCACTTGCACTTTCTAATGAAAATGAACCTGATATTATACCACTCCCTCCACGTATAGGTTCTCTTATTGACGGAGCACTAATAATTTTATTATCGATAATAATTCCTAAATATTTTCCTACATTTTTAGAGGTATATGTGCCAAATTTTTTAGCTCCTTCTGCATTAAGAGAGAATGATACGACATATTCACCAATGTGATTTAATGCCCTAGCATCTACTATCATAGAGCCATCTATTATAGAACGCTTATAAACATATAATTTTTGGGATTTTTGTTCTGGATTAGTATGTAAAAGAGGTAGTGCTTCCATAGAAGTACTATATGCTTTTTGTTTATCAGGTAAAACGATTTCTTTTAATTCGAGTTTAGCAGTTGTACCGAGTAATCTCTTAATACTCTGTATATCATAAATTCCCGGTATGTTTAGTAATATTTTATTTTCCTGAAATTTTATTACCTCTATTTCTTTTGTGCCGGATTCATCTACTCTTTTTTTTATGATTTCTATAACTCTCTCTATTAATGATGTAGTGATTATTTGATCATGCTTCTCTGTAAGAGCTACATTAATATTATTTTCTTCTTTTGTTACGGCTACACATTGTGAGCACGTAGTTTTTTCAAGAGCCGAAATTAATTCTTCTAATTCTTTATTGTTTAATTTAGCACCTGCGATTTGCAATATGTTGTCTCGTATATCAATGCCAGAGTAACGTATATTACTTTTATGCAAAAAAGATTCAATATCCGGACTTTTAGATTCGAGAGTAGCTTTTATATACGATTTGATATCAAGTTCCGTTATAATAGAAATACCTCCCTTTAAATCTAATCCCATTGTTATTGGCGTAGTGATAAAGTGCTGTCTATTATATTCGATACCTTTAGCGTTTAAAAATGTAGGAGTTGCACAGTATGCGAAGAAAAAACATATAAAACAGTAAAGTATTAATAGTCCTTTAGAATAATTCATTTTTACAGATCAAAAATTCACTTTAGATACATATATCGACCAATTATCTTTAGTATTCTGCAATTTTTTTGCATTCAACAAGGCTTCTCTTTTATTCTTAAACAATCCGAAGCATGCAGAACCACTACCGGTCATACTGTAATATATAGCTGAAGTTGAAGCAATTATCCTTAATATATACGATATTTCAGGATATAAAAGAATTGCTGTGTTCTCAAGATCGTTGCCAATATTAAATATAAGATCCCTTCTTAACTCCGGTATACTACTCATATCAAGAATTTTTTCATTATGTATTTTTTCTGTTTTTGTTAGTGAGAAATTATGATATACGTAGCTCGTGTTACAGCTAAAATTTGGAAAAACTATAACAGCATAATAGTGGTAATACGGTCTAAGTTTAAGTAATCGTTCTCCTTTATGAGTTCCTAATGCACATTGATAATTATGTGTGAAAAAGGCTACATCTACTCCTATCTTATTACTGATCGATACTATATCTTCAATGCTTAGATTTTTCAGATGATAGTATAGGAAACGCATTATTGTTCCTACGTTTGAAGAACCTCCACCCATACCTGAGCCGATAGGGATCTTTTTATTGATCTTAATTTTCATTCTAGATATTTGCTCGATTGAGTGATGTCGTATTCCATATCGTATTTTTAGTAATTTCAATATTTCCATCACTCCATCTAGTACAAGATTGTGCTGTATCGTGTCTATGCTTTGTCCAGTATTTGAAACCATACTAATGCTAGAAGAAGAAAATTCATTTTGTGTTTTGTCGAATGTTATGGTTATCGTATCATGCAGGTTAATTTTTGTGAGTATTGTGCATACTTCGTGATATTCATCTGGTAATATGTCATGAATCTTGAGGAAAAGATTCAATTTTGCATATGATTTTACTATATATTCTTTTGTTATATCCATTGTTAATATCTGATGCTTAATAAGTATGATGTAGCAATTGTCGGGGGAGGCATTACTGGTATGGTATTGGCTCATACATTAGCCCGTCACGATATGCGTGTGATTTTTGTGATTGATAGTACAGATCTTACTTTGCAGCAAGCACAATCAGAACAGGAGAAGCAAAATGATAGAGCATTTGCTCTTTCTCATAATACGATATCATTCCTTCTAAGATGTGGACTTTTAGATGAATGCGATATAAATGAAGAAAAGCGAATTGATGATATACTAGTGATAGATGAAAGTGGAAAAGAATTAGTATCAATATCGAAAGCTGATAATGCAAATAATAGCATAGGATGTATGTTCTCAGAGCTAAAGCTCAGAGCAACAATTGCAAATAAGTTGAAGACAGTTCTACATAATATAGAGCTATTATTTGTTACTTCTATTGATGAACTCTACGTTGATGAAGAAATAGTATTTATGAGTTGTGTCTCTAATGGACAAAAAATTGAGTTCAAGGCTAAACTTTTAGTTGCTGCTGACGGTAAAGATTCATTTGTTAGAAAACATTTTAATATTCCTTCATATGAAAGAAGTTACGAGCAAGTAGCTATGTGCTTCAATATACGTCATCCATATAATATTAAAAATATGGCAGTGGAGAAGTTTAGTACTCACTCTACTATTGCGCTATTGCCGTATAATTCTCCATATGAATCATCAGTAGTATGGATATTAAAAAATCAGAATGCAGAGAAACTTAATGCAATGTCGAATGATGAGTTGGAGAAAATACTAACTCTTGAGTTATATGATTTATGTGGAAGTGTAGAGATAATTTCAAATATACAATCGTATAAATTAGTAGAGAAAAAGATAAGAAAATTATATCACACTAGAACTGCTTTTATAGGGGATGCAGGTCATGTGATACATCCTTTAGTAGGGCTTGGTCTTAATCTTGGATTGCACGATGTAATAAGTTTGGTTCAGTTGATATTGAGATATAATACAGCACAGATTGATATTGGCTCGATGACTTTGTTAGAACAGTATCATTGCGAGAGAAGATTGCAGGTTAATTCAGTATCATTTATGACGAATGCCATGCACTACATGGGAGTACAAAGTAATAGCAAATTTGTACGTAATATGATTAAAATAGGGATGAATGCATTCAATTATATTGATCCCTTAAAAAGGAAAATTATTCAAAGTATATAGTCAATTTGTAATTCAAATAATGAAACATAATAAATTTGTAGATTCTATATTAAAACCACTATTAATAGCTCTTCTACTATCTTCTATTATAAGAAATTTTATATTTGAGAATTTCGAGATACCAAGTTCTTCTATGGTACCTTCTCTATTGGTAGGTGATGTCGTTTTGGTGAATAAATTTTCTTATGGATATGGCAATTATTCAAGTTGGATTAATCCGCAGTTACATCACAGGATATTTGCTAAGAAACCTCGTATTGGGGATGTGATAGTATTTCACTGTGGTTTAGTAAATGCTCCTACATGTATAAAAAGACTGATAGCAATGGAAGGAGATGTAGTGCGAGTACATGGTGTTAATGTATATGTAAATGATGTCATTGTGGGAAAGACTAAAATTGCTGACGGAATTGAAGATTGCGAAACAGGGAAATTATGTAAGTATGTGGAATATAGTGAAAAATTACCAAATGAAAAAGAGTATAATGTGCGCTATAGAGAGGTGATGTATATCCGTGAGAAAGAAGAATTCTCTATTCCAATTAATATGATACGTGCGGAAGGAACTTATGTTGTACCGCGGGGAAAATACTTTTTTATGGGAGATAATAGAGATAATTCTAACGATAGTAGGAATGTTAGCGGCTTAGGGATGGTAGATGAATTAAATCTTATTGGTAGAGCAGAGTACGTTATATGGAATACTGATAGGATAATAAAAGCTATATCAAGTATGAGTATTGTAAAAATAAAAGAAATTTTTAGATCATTATAAATGCAATAATGAAGAAAGACGTACTCCTTATATGTGGTGGACAATCACCAGAGCATGAAATTTCTATAATTTCTGCAAGAAATGTATTCAACTGTCTGAAGGATGATTTTAATGTACTTACAGTGACCATTACTCGCAATGGTATATGGTACTTGCATACATTATTTCCACAAATTACGTCATGTGATGCTGAAAAAGCTAGTAAAGCACAAATTTGCTATTTTATGAAAAATAATAACGGAACTCAGTTGTACACTGAGAAAGGGCAAAAATATAATATAGATGTAGTTTTTCCATTGGTGCATGGTGTGTCAGGAGAAGATGGAATGTTGCAAGGTATGTTGGAATTATATGGTATGAGATATGTTGGAAGTAACATAACAAGTTCCGTTTCTTGTATGAATAAAATTCTTACTAAGAAAATTTTATCTTACCATAACATTAATATTGTTCCTTTTTTAGAAATAAATAAACAGAATTTTATAACTTATTTTGAAGCTTCCGAGAGGTTAGGAGTAAAGGATATGGTTGTAAAGCCATGCAATAGTGGTTCTTCAATAGGAGTTTCGATTGTGCGTTCTGAAGCAGAATATGAAGTAGCGATAAAAAATGCACTGCAATATAGTGTTGATGTACTGGTAGAAGAAATGATAACAGGAATAGAATTAGAATGTAGTATTATTGAAAAAGTAGAAAACAGTCAACGTATATTGATCAGTTCGGATGCTGGTCAGATAGTAGTGGATGATGGATTTTACTCGTACGAAGCTAAGTATTGTAATCAAAAGAATGTTGTCACAGTGATACCTGCTTC
The DNA here is from genome assembly GCF_034359305.1 of Candidatus Fokinia cryptica. Lineage (NCBI taxonomy): Bacteria > Pseudomonadati > Pseudomonadota > Alphaproteobacteria > Rickettsiales > Candidatus Midichloriaceae > Candidatus Fokinia > Candidatus Fokinia crypta. The sequence goes on from NZ_CP110343.1 coordinate 195,977, forward strand.
AATTACACGTGAGCAGCATGAAATGGTTGCAAATGTTGCAGAATCTGCATTTAAAGCATTGAAATGCAGAGGGTGGGCGAGGGTAGATTTTTTAATGGACAGTGGCAATCTTTACGTGAATGAAATAAATACAATACCTGGCTGCACATCAATTAGTATGTATACGAAATTGCTAGAGCTAAAAGGTATATCGCAGAAGGAAATATTTAAGACTTTAGTAGAACTAACATTAGATGAGGACGTAAAACTCGCATATTCGTATTATTCAGAAAGTGAGATTACATGCAAGTAAGTTTATGTATAATCTGAGAATGAATTTCCATATATTACGAGAATAAAAATTGCATTTTATAGTGAGGCAAATTTAGAAAATTTTGACCTAAAATTATATAAGGTTGGAATGATAAATTAAATAATTTTTCCTGGAGCAATACGCTTTTTATCGCCTTATAACAGCTCGTCCTTTTTTTATAAGATTGCTATATTGCATCGTGATAAGGTAATTCTGTATATATTGAAAAAGCTCGATGGAAACGTTTACGACTATCAATAGACTGGTACCTCCTAAGTAGAATGGTAATGAGTACTTTGAACCTAGCATTTCTGGTACAATACAAACGAATGATATATAAGTTGCACCTATAACATTAAGCTTTATTAGGATGGATTCTATATACTTTGCTGTATGTTCACCTGGTCGTGTACCAGGTATGACTGCTCCATTCCTCTTCAAATTATTTGCAGTATCGGTTGGATTAAAAACGACAGATGTGTAAAAGAAGCTGAAAAAGACTATAAAAATTAGATATAATGTAATATATAGTGGTTTTCCGTATCCAAAATTCTGTAAAAGCCAATTTATTATCGGGTTAGTGGAGGAGCTTAAAAGATTTATAATTGTGGAAGGGAAAATCAGCACAGAACTAGCAAAGATAGGAGCTAAAACACCTGAAGTATTTATTTTCAAAGGTATATGGGTAGAGTCTCCGGAGTATATTTTGTTACCGATCTGTTTTCTAGGATATGTTACTGTAATAGGTCTGTATGCTCTTTCAAAAAATACTATTATGAAAAGAAGTAATGCGGTAAAAAACACGAAGCATAATAATGAAAATATGGAAATAGCATTTACTTTTATCATACTGAATAGAGAGTTGATAGAAGGTATAAGTCCAGCTAAAATCCCAGAAAATATTATCATGGAGCTGCCATTTCCTATCCCGTGTTTTGTGATTTGATCACTTAGCCATATCATAAATACTGTACCACCTACCATACTTATAGTGCCGATTAATCTGAACTGAAATCCAGTTTCGACTACTATGTTTGCATTATCGATTGAAATTTGTTCTGCTCCACTGACTAATCCGTAAGCTTGAAAAAACGCTAAAATGAGAGCTAAATATTTTGTGTATGAGGCAATCTTCTTTCTGCCAGTTTCCCCTCCTTCTTTTTTCATATCACTGAGATAAGGTACTATTGCGGACAATAATTGCATTACGATAGATGCAGTGATATAAGGCATAATGTTAAGACCGAATATTGACATTCGTGACAAAGCTCCACCAGTAAACATATTGAAAACACCTAGCAATCCCTTTGCAGAAGCATCATCTGCAACTTTTTTTAGCACTATTAGATCTATGCCAGGAATTGTGACATAAGTTCCAAATCTGTACACTAAGAGGGCCCCTAGAACGAACAGCACTCTCTTGAGTATTGGCAACATTTTACGTAAGAGAAAATATTCTATACCATGCTATAGCAAAATAATTACAATTTAAAGTACATTAGAAGGATTGTAATCGTTAGTAATGTTATACAAATTGCCTTAATAGTAAACTCTATCTTTCCCCGATATATTTTTAGTAATACTTGGGAAGTGGTAGTGTATACATCTATAATCTTTGATATTCCTTTATTGAGGATGGAGTTTTCGATAAAAGCTGATATATCAGCTGTTTGATATAATCCTTCAATACATTTTGTGTAAAATTCTTCAAAGTAAAATTTTTTATTTACTGTAAGATGCACGGTATTTTTAATTATGTTGGGTATGAGCTGTAATACCGAATATTTGCGATTTATAAGGTATATGACTGCATATCCTGATAATGTGCATATTGTTGGTATGTATTCAATTTGAGAAGATGAATGAAAATTCGTAATATCAGCAAAAATTCCAAAGATGCTAGTGTTGTATCCGGTATAGCCGATTACCGATGATAATAAACTAAGCAATATTAGAGGGACTTTTATTTTCCATGTTCCGGTATTGCTTGAGTTTTTTTGTATGCTTTGGTGGTCATGAAAAATCACTAACAGCATTCTAAAAGAATATATTGCTGTAAAAAATACACCGACTAAGCTCAATATATACGCTACATAGCATAAATTACTATTTGCGGAACTCTTATATATTCCATCTATAATCATTTCCTTAGAAAAAAAACTCCCAAATGGAAAAATTCCAGTGATAGATAAAATTCCAATTACCATAGAGCAGTATGTAAGAGGTATATTTCTAAAAGATAGTTTCATTTTAAAAATATTCTGCTCTCCATGAACTGAATGTATAATATTGCCTGCACATAAGAAGAGTAATGCTTTGAAGAATGCATGAGTTATTAAGTGAAAGATGCCAGCTGAATACAAGTGTATTCCACATGACATAAACATGTATCCCAATTGACTACATGTAGAGTAGGCGATAATCTTCTTTATATCAGTCTGGAAAATTGCCATTATTCCCATAATAAAAGCAGTCATAGCACCAACACTTAGTGTAATATTTGAAGCTATTATAGAATATTCAAATATTGTTTTGCATTTTACTATTATAAAAATCCCTGCTGCAACCATTGTTGCCGCATGTATTAGTGCTGATACTGGAGTTGGTCCCTCCATTGCATCTGGGAGCCATACATGAAAGAATATTTGTGCAGATTTTCCCATTGCTCCTAGTAAAATGCAACATGCGATAATATCTATTGCATTATCATGTCCTTGTAGAGAATTGATATAGATTGTAATTTCTTGAAAATTCGTACTTCCGCATTTTAGTGCTAACTGAATTATTCCAGCTAATAGAAAAATATCTGCTACTCTATTCACTAAAAATGCTTTTAATGCAGCTTTTGTAGCGCTACTTTTTTCAAACCAAAAGCATATCAAGAAGTAAGAACAACATCCTACTCCTTCCCATCCTACGAACATCTGAAGTAAATTTCCCGATGTTACTAGAAATATCATAAAAAATGTAAAGAGAGTAAGGTATAACATATACCTCTTTATTGAGGTGTCATGTTTCATGTACTCAATCGAATACAAGTAAACTAACGTAGAAATTATACAAACTACCAATAAAATCGTAGTGACCATTGAATCTATTGCGATACTGAAATCAAATTTTACATCTCCAACCTCTATCCAATTATACAATGAATGCTGTACCGCTGATGGAAAAAGAAGAATTTTATAAAAAAGTAGTATGGAGGAAAAGAGACTTACTATGATTCCTATTATCGGTATGAAACTGCTATATTTCGTTGTTTTGACTGTATTGCAAAAAAAGTACTGTATTGCACCACTTAGTGGTGGTGCTATTAAAGCAAGTAACGTAAGATGTATCAACATGAGCACTGGAAACGTAGTATTCATTGACGAGTGTGAATAAATTTATTAGAAACATCAAGGCTTGGGTTTCCAAAATTACGTAATTGTTTTATGCAGTATTTTTTAACGAGATCTAGTGAGAAAAAATGTTGATAGTACCTCTACCTTCAAAAAGGTGTTGTAGTTACAATGACCGTTTGTTGCAGTTTTACAACTAGCAAAGGTTTTTCTCGTCTTTATGGAAAATTAATAGTCTTAGATAATGCCTTTTTTACTTACTTCTGAATCTGTTTCGGAAGGACATCCGGATAAAGTTGCAGATCAAATCTCTGATGCAATTCTTGATGCTATTTTGAAACAAGATAAAAATGCCCGTGTGGCAGCAGAAACTGTAGTAGCACGTGGATTGATATTGTTATCGGGGGAGATTACTACTTTTGCTGACGTAGATTACTGTAGTGTAGTTCGTAATACGCTGAAAAGAATTGGGTATACTGAGGATGATTATGGATTTTCATATGACACCTATCCGATATTGGTAAATTATAATAAACAATCATTAGATATAGCACGTGGTATACGAGGTAGAGGTGATTCAGATATTGATGAAGGAGCAGGAGATCAGGGGATTGTATTTGGTTATGCATGTGATGAGACTGACGCACTAATGCCAGCATCTATATATTATTCTCATTGTTTAATGAAAAAGCATTCCAGTGTAAGAAGAAGTGGTACGTTACAATGGTTAAAATCTGATGCAAAAACTCAGCTTACTATAAGGTATGATGAGAAAAATGGTAATCCTATAGCTTTCGATACTATAGTATTTTCTACTCAACATAATGAATTTGTTAAAGATTCTGAGATTAGAGATGGCGTGATAGAGGAGATAATTAAGCCTACGTTACCTGAATATATGGTAGACGAAAATACAAAATTTCTTATTAATCCTGCAGGGCGATTTGTGATAGGTGGGCCGATTGCAGATACTGGCTTAACGGGACGGAAAATTGTTGTTGATACATATGGTTGTGCATCTCCACATGGAGGTGGAGCGTTTTCTGGAAAAGATCCTTCGAAAATTGATAGATCTGGAGCATATTTTGCTCGCTATATTGCTAAAAATATTGTTTCTTCTAAATTAGTAAGGAAGTGTCAAGTGCAGATTGCATATGCTATTGGAGTAGCAGAGCCAGTAAGCATAAACATAAATACATTTGGTGAAAGTAATGTGGATGAACGTGTGTTAGAAAGAGTTGTGCAGCAAAATTTTGACTTAAAGCCACGTACAATTATAGATGTGCTTGATTTATTACAACCAATATATGAAAAAACTGCTGTATATGGACATTTTGGACGAGAAGATGAAGATTTTAAATGGGAAAATACTGATAAAACATATCTGTTTAAATGATTAGAGATTGCATATTATAAGAAAATTATTTAACAAAATTTAAGAAGAAAGTGGCTAAAAATATCGTTTTGCTATTTCCAGGTCAGGGCTCACAATATGTAAAAATGGGGCAAGATTTGTATGAAAAGTTTTCAGTTGCAAGGGAAGTTTTTGAAGAAGTGGATGATGCATTAGAAATGAAACTTACTGATATTATCTTTGGAGATGATATAGAATCGCTTACTACTACATATAATGCACAGCCTTCTATAATGGCTATGTCAATGGCAATTATACGTATCATTAAAAAAGAAATGAAAAAGAAGTTTTATAATAATGTTAATGTTGTAGCTGGTCATTCACTAGGAGAATATTCAGCGCTTTGTGCTATAGACGGTATTAATCTTCGAGATACCGCTAAGCTCTTATTTATGAGGGGGAAAATCATGCATGATACAGCGAAATCATCTACGGGTGGAATGATCGCATTACTTGGATGTTATGATATTTCGATAGTAAAGAAGATTATAGAGTCAGTTAAGCAGTACTGTAGTAGTGATAGTATATGTGAGATTGCGAATGATAATGGTGCTGGACAAGTAATACTTAGTTGTACTGGAGATGCATTAGATAAAGCTTCTGTTATAGCTTCAGGAGTTGGTATTAGAAAAATTATGAAGTTGAATGTTAATATTCCATTTCATTCTTCTATAATGAAGGAAGCTGCCTCATGTTTTGTAGAATATTTGGATGCAATTGATATTAGAGATGTAGATATTCCAATAGTAATGAATTACGATGCAAAAGCACGTACTGTAGCTAAGGAAATAAGGGGAGCAATGATGTTGCAGATGAACAATTTGGTGAGATGGAGAGAATCTATTGAATGTATACTTGAAACGTATCAACCAAGGTATATTGTGGAAATAGGGCCTAAAAGAGTTTTAGGTGATCTTATATCCAGAATGATACCTTATAATTTAAACGTTAAGATATTTTCTACCAGTACAGTGAAGGAACTTTCAGATTTCTTAGATATCGTTTGATAAGTTAATAGTATATTTCGTGATAAGGCGATTTATTTTTTAGATCGCAAGATGAAAGAGGTTTTTTGACTATCAACTTGGGTAAGTGCGTCATTTTTGATGTACTATTGGAGTCAAAAAAAATTTCTCAGGAAATAAACGGATATCTATTTTTGAATACATTCTCATCATTGAAGAGATGTACGGTTGTAACATAGAAAGTGCTTCTTTAGCGTTTTGTTGTGGTAGCATAATGATTGTGCCATTTTTACATACTACATTCCATCTTCTATTTTCAATTAGATGGAGGTAAAGTATGTGCGACGATATGTGACTGATAGTATCGTAAATTATTTTTGCATTATAGATTTTAAATGCTGCATTTTTGCCATATACTGACAGTTTTATCTCAGAAAATGGTTCATATAAAATTCTATTAGTAGCGTTTTGACTGGATAATATATCTCCGTACTGATCTATGAGAAGGAAAGTTGAAGAATCTAGTGATTCATACCATAACGCAAAAGGCTTTCTTTTTTCAGCTGATATAACAGCAGTATTATTAACAGAAACTTTCACTGATATACTTTCCAATAATGTACTTTGAGATGTTAATGTATAGTAAATTTGATACGCAGATGGATGCGTATTACGAAAATTTTCCTCAACGATCTTTTGAAGATATCTTGAAAGCTTTTTATCGCTTGAAAAAACAACTGCACTAAAACAGCAGTCATATACTATCTTTTTATGAAATACGGCGAAGAGAATAAATGCCGAAGCGGCGTAAGCCACAAAAAATAGGAAGTAGCCTGCAAACAGGCAATATATTTTTTCATAAAATGTGTATCTCATTTTAAGTTAGATTCTTTCTAGGTATATATCATCTTCTGTTCTTATACGTACTTCATCTCCATTTTTTATAAATTGGGGCACCATTATCTTGATAGAATTATTGACAATAGCTGGTTTATATGAGCTTGTTACAGTTTGTCCTTTAATGGATTCTTCACATTCCGTAACGGTAGCAACTACTGATTCTGGTAAATTGCACGAGACTATATTTCCTTCATATTTCTGCATTTTTATTATCATACTTTCTCGTAGATAACCAACTTTTTCTTTACCGATCATATCTTCATGTACCGTAATTTGCTCATAACTTACAAAATTGATAAAGAACAAACTTTCTGCAATTCTGTAAAGAAATTGATATTCCTCATCTTCAATGTAGGCTTTTTCAACACTTTCGCTTGTCCTGAAACGTATATTTTTTTTTGTGCTATCTACAACATCTTTTATCTCAGTTTGCATGTAAGCACCACCTTTCCCAGGTTGCACATGCATTATTTTGATGACCCTCATCAGCTTTTTCTCATATAGCAAGATATCGCCTACCCTAATATCTACAGCGGAGATTTTCATAGTGTCATAAAACTATTTCTTCTTACCTTCCTTCATGATAATACGTTCTCCAGCATATCTTACTCCTTTACCTTGATAAGGCTCAGGAGGTCTGAGTTTCCTAATTTCTGATGCAATTTCTCCTACTACTTGCTTATTGATTCCACTAATCACTATCTCCGTTGGTGTTGGAGTTTCAATATTAACATTGCTAGGAATTCCGTAAAAGACTGGATGACTGAACCTTAATTCCAAAACTAATATTTTGCCTCGTATAGCAGCTTTATATCCAGTACCAACTAACTCTAATTTCTTACTAAAGCCAGTGTTTACACCCTGTATCATATTATTAACAACGTTTCTTGCGGTACCCCACATCGATCTACCGAACTTCTCTTCACTATTTGTACTTACTGTCAGCAAATTACCATCATAACGGAACTGTACAAGTTCTGGAAAAGAAAACTCAAGCTCACCCTTAGGACCGGAAGCTTTAATATAGCTACCATCTATCTTTAATGATATTCCTGCAGGAACTGTAACAGGCATTTTGCCAACTCTAGACATTCCTATGAAAAAATCTATTTATCTTCGTATGAATAATACATACACGTACTCATATAGAAGATCAATGTATAGACCGTTTTTGAGATAGCAAATTATTTTCTAGTGAAATGATATTTTGCATAATTTTATGCTCATGATAACATTCGAATTGTTAACGAAATGATTAGCAATAAAGCTATGGTTACACCGATGATGATGCAGTATTTCGCCATCAAGAAAGCTAATAATGAATATATGCTCTTTTACAGAATGGGTGATTTTTATGAATTATTTTTCGAAGATGCAGTTATTGCTGCAAAAGTACTCAATATAGTACTTACAAAGCGTGGTAAGTGCGACGAAATTGATGTACCGATGTGCGGTGTTCCATATCATTCAAGCAGTTTTTATATACAGAAGTTACTTAAAGCTGGTTATAAGGTAGCTATTTGTGAACAATTAGAGACTGCTGAGGAAGCTAAAAAAAGAGGTATGAAAACTCTTGTAAAGAGAGAAATTGTGAGGGTGATCACCCAAGGTACTTTTTTCGAAGAAGAAATGGAAAATGATGTGACACATAAGTACATTGCATCTGTTCATTTATGTAAGCATGGTGGTAATAGCGATGAAGGATTTTGTTTAGCTGTTCTTGATCTTAGTACTGTTGATTTTTCTATTATTAAAGGTCAGAGAAAGGATTTTATGAATTACTTGTATGAATTTAGAATTATAGAATTACTGTGTGCAGATAAAGTTGCAGAAAAATGTGAATGGATACGAGAAGCATTGCATCTTTATAGTTCTAATAAAGTCATTACCAGAAGACCTGATGTTTTATTTAGCTATAACAGAGCAATAGAAGTTATGAAGGACGTATATAATCTTCCTACCGTATCTTCTTCTTTCGGTTTTGATGAACATGAGATTATTGCTATAGGTGTGCTACTGGAATATATCAAATTCACTCAAAAAGAACATATACCGCAACTAAATTTACCAAAAAAAAGAGATGATAACATTTTTGTAAAAATAGACGTTGCAACGAGAAAGCATTTAGAGATAGAAGATAGTGTCAATGAGGGTAATACGTTGTTTTCTGTAATAGATTATACTGTTTCTAGCATCGGAAAGCGTCTTCTAAAAACTTATCTTAGAACAGTATCGAAGGAACTTCATGTAATTAATGCTCGTTTAGATGTAGTAGAAGTGTTCCTGGAAAACGTGGAAGCAACCAATAATATCAGAGGATTATTAAAGCAAATGACAGATATTGAGAGGGTAGCTACTAGGATAACAGCTGGTAGATGTGCTGTAAAAGATTTTATGAGTATGCGTGATGGTTTGAGTGTAGCTCTGCAAATTTTTCATTACGTAGAAAGAGAGGAGTTATCCAAGAAAATTAGAGTAATAATGGAAGAAATGATATCATTCGATGATTTATTGAATATTCTGAATAGTGCTCTTACTCAGGTAGTATTGGAAGTTACTGATCACAGTTCATTTGTAAAAAGAGGATATCATGCTCCACTGGATGCTTTGTATGATTTGAGAAATAACGCAAGTAATAAAATCGATGATTTAAGGAGAAAATATGTTCAATTAACCGGTATTAGTAACTTGAAAATCTCCAAAAGTAACATTTACGGCTATTGTGTTGATATCACTTTGTCTCAGTCTAGTAAGATTTCTGGTACTATGTTTGTAAAAAAGCATACACTTACAAATGTTGTGCGCTATAAAACTGCTGAATTAGAGGAATTAGAGATAGAAATTCTTAGTGTGCAAAGCAAGATTGATGCTATGGAGAAAGAGATATTTGAAAATATACGTTTAGCAATTACGGACAGAATTGATTATATAGCGGTGTGTATTTCAGTTATTGGAAAGATCGATGTAATGACGTCCTTTGCATTTTTAGCAAAATGCAGAAATTATGTCAGACCGACTATGATAAATGATTTTGATTTACTAATTTATGATGGAAAGCATCCAGTATTGGATGTTCTTCTAGCTGAGAATTGTACTTCAAATCACTGTATTTTCGATGAGAATACTAATTTCCAAATTATTACTGGAGCTAATATGGCCGGTAAAAGTACATTTTTACGGCAAAATGCACTTATTGTCATTATGGCTCAAATAGGCTGTTTTATACCAGCTAAAAGTGCTGTAATAGGACTTGTAGATAGTATTATGTCAAGAATAGGAGCGAGTGATAATATTGCAAATGGAGAATCTACATTTATGGTAGAAATGCTAGAGACAGCACGTATATTGCAAAATGCATCTCAAAGATCTTTTATATTACTCGATGAAGTAGGGCGTGGTACATCTGCTAGGGAAGGTATGGCCATTGCTAGAGCTATAACAGAACATATACACGGAAAGATAGGAGCTAAAACTATATTCGCTACTCATTATCATGAATTGGGAGAATTAGAAAAAATTCTGGAAAAGGCAAGATCTTATAAAATGGATGTAACAGAATGTAATAATAAAATAGTATTTATGCATAAAATATCAGAGGGTATCGCACAACATTCGTATGCATTACATATAGCAAGACTTGCTGGTATACCGAAATCTGTGATAGAGAGAGCAACGGAAATTTATGAAAAATCATCAGTATAAAGATAAGAGTATCAAAGTACGATATTTGAGATTGCAATTTTTTGTGTTTTTTGTAACATTTCAGATATAATAAAGTTCGATATATACCATGAACTCAAACATTCGTAGAACCTCTTCGTTGAGCAAAAAAATAGAAAATTCTGATAGTGGCTTTAAGCTTGATGACAAGATTTTGGTACTTGGTATCGGAGGTGCTGGCAGTAATGCTGTAGAAAGAATGCTTGATGCGGAGATACCTGGTATAGAATTTTGCATAGCAAATACTGATGCACAAGCATTACAAACGTCGAAATGTCCTAATCGTATACAATTAGGTCCCGAGATTACTATGGGATTAGGTGCTGGTGCAGATGCTGAAGTTGGAAGAGTATCAGCAGAGGAATCAATGGATGATGTACAAAATATACTTAACGGTGTTCGTTTGTTATTTATAGTGAGTGGAATGGGTGGTGGGACAGGCACAGGAGCATCTCCAGTAGTGGCTCAGATTGCACATTCTAAAAATATACTCACTGTTGCTATGGTGACGAAACCGTTTGATTTTGAAGGTAGTAGAAGAATGCGGGTTGCAGAGGCTGGTATTGACGCGTTAGAACCGTATGTTAATTCTATGATAGTAATGCCGAATCAGAATGCGTTTAGAATTGCTACGGATAAGACTACTTTTGAAGATGCTTGTGCTCTTTCTGATGAAATCTTGAAACATACATTACGTTCAATAACGGGTCTCATAAAAGAAAAAGGTCTAATTAATTTAGATTTTGCCGACGTGAAGTCTGTAATGTCGTTTAAGGGAAGAGCTATGGTAGGTGTAGGAGAAGCGAGTGGAGAAAATAGAGGTAGTGTTGCGGCGGAACAGGCTATACATAATCCGCTTCTAGATGATACGACGATGGAGCGTGCACAAGGAATACTAGTAAACGTTACTGGAGCGAATAATATGACACTTTTTGAAATAGATGAAGTTGTGAATAGGGTAAAAGAAAGATCTCCAGATGCTTTATTGATTTTTGGTGCGGTGTATAATAACGATAAAAAAGATGTACTTAGCGTAACCGTTATAGCAACCGGATTAGATCATAAGATTGATTTAAAGCAAAAAAGCTCTTCGCAACATGCTAAGTTGAATAATCATAATGTTTCTTGGAATCAGATACAACATGATAGTATTTTCCATAAAACAGATTCGCAACAAAATCTAAAGGTTACAATAGATAGTATTGCGAATAAGTCACACCAGTATGAAGGTGGTGCTGATAGAATTTCAACATCTGAGAGTCACGCTATGTATAATGTGGAGCAACAGCACAATACCAATACTCTTCAAGAGCCGAGTGATAAACATAGTTCTCCTTTACGTAATACGAATAATACTCTGTTTACACCACCTAAAAAGTATGAATTATTCAAAAATCTTTCTAGTACTACTCAGAATGAAAAGGAGAGTGATGAAAGAAAAGTACATACAGAAAAAGAGGTGGAAAGTAGTACAAATAACTTTGATGAGAAAGAGCCTGAGAAAAATGATTTTGATTCCATAAAAAGAATGGAAGAGATATCTGTGTCAGATGCTCGTCCCAGAAAGAAAGACTTCTTTGATATACCTTCGTTTTTGCGTAGGAAAAAGTAATTGCTAGAGTATTACTGAGAATAGTAGCGTCATTTAATTTCTATACTTTACTTACTATATTTTGTTTTTTTTATATCAATTCAGCTTTATGATCTCTAACAGTGATGTAATAAGTTTTAAATTCCTTTGATCGGTGAAAAAATCCTCTATAGAATTAATCGTTTTTTTACCTATTCCTTTCATACTTATTAATTCACCTTCTGCAATTGCTTTCATTATTTCATTTAATGAAGAATATTGAGAAGCGATAATTTTTGCAGTTTCCTTGCCGATATGTGGAATACAAAGTGAAAATATAAAGTGAGAAAATGTCACATTATAAGATTTCTTTATGGAATATATAAGATTCTGAACGCTTTCTTCTTGCCAACCGCTCAGTTGCAATATACTTTCCACTTTTGACGTATCAGTTGCGATTTTCAGTATATCGGTAAAGTCTTTTATAATACCAGCTTGATGCAATTGCTTTATTTGTTTTTTACCAATTCCTCCTATATTCATACAATCTTTACTTACAAAATGTATCATCATTTGTATAATCCTTTCGGGACATGAGTTGTTTGAGCAAGTCAATGATGCATCCGTTTCACTCACCAGTGAACTTTTACAGAATGGGCATTTTGTTATGCTTTGAAATTTAGATAGTTCTTGTTTTGTATTTCTTTCGGAATATAGTACATCGCAAATGCATGGTATTACGCCACCAGACTTTTTAATGGTGATGATATCTCCTATTCTAATATCGCGTTTTGCGATTTCTGCAAAATTGTGCAAGGTTGCTTTTGTAATAGTTGTACCTGTTATTGTTACTGCTTCAATTATTGCAATTGGTGTAAGATTTCCATATTTTCCCATTTGTATCACTATGTCCAATAGTTTTGTTTTATAAGAATCCGATGAGAATTTGTATGCTATTGCACCTCTAGGTGCTGTAGCAGTATATCCTAGTTCATCTTGTACTCTAAGGTTATTTACTTTACACACTATCCCATCTGCATTATATGAGATCTTTCCGTTATTTTGTGAAACAAGAATATTATTATAAAAATCCTGCACTTCATCCATATTATTCGCAATTTTGAATTCTGAAATAATGTTAAATCCTACTTTGTTTAGATATTCTCTTACTTCAGTGTAATGCATTTTTTCCTCATGCAACGTACTGCTACCCCATACTCGATATGATAGCATTTTATCATACTTTAGTCTGTTCTTTAACTGCCTTAATATTCCTGATGCTGCATTTCTCGTTGTAGAAAAAGGCTTTTCTCCGTTTTTTTTCAGAAAATCATTAATTTCTTCGAAAATGCTATTATGTATAAAAATTTCTCCTCGCACTTCAAATTCTTGGTAATTAAGAGCTTCAATGCCATCTAATGATAAAGGGAATTCTGCAATTAAATCTACATTTCTTGTGACGTCTTCTCCATTCATTCCATCACCTCTAGTAAGAATATGTATTAATTTTCCATCTTTATATAATGCACTAAATGACAAGCCATCTATTTTCGTTTCACAACATATAGGATATAGCAGAGCAGTATCTTGAGAGCTTTTTTTTAATATCGAAGCTATTCTTTGCAACCATTCACTCAATTCTTTGGGATCAAATACATTATTTAATGAATACATTTGTTTGGTATGAGATTTTTTCTGAAATCCTTTATTTGTAAGAAATCCTATTGTATTCATGACTCCATTATCATACATCTCTTTTATCATTTCTTTGTAATCTGCTCTTAAACTCGAAACTTCTGGCACTTCATCAAGCATTTTGAACAGCATCTCGTAGTAATGAGTTAATTTCTTTTTCTTTTCATCATACTCGATATCGGAAATAAGTGATTTGTTCTGCACGTAGTATGCTCTGTTATATTTTCTGAGTTCTTTTTCTAATTTTTTTACTACTTCTATTAAAGGTATGAGACTCATAATGCATACTAAAGCTTATTAATAGAAATAAAACATGATTATTTGTAATTCTTTTATCAAGATACCTCATGCTGTTATTGATACAGTTCACATCATATGTAATAACATGATCATTCGTAAAATCATAAACCTAATTTAGAGTAGTGTTGAATTTCTCAATCTTTCGTAAAAGTGAAAGTAATAGGTTACAAAGAAATGGTTGTACTCTGAAACTTAATGGAGATACCGTATATCTTAAGCGAGGTAAGGCAAGAGTTGGAAGAATAGAAACTGCTCATGGAATAATAGAAACTCCGTGTTTTATGCCAGTGGGAACTAAGGGTACCGTAAAAGGTCTTAAAAAAGAAGATATAGAAGCAACTGGTGCTCAAATTATACTTGCTAATACCTATCATATGATGTTGCAACCTTCTGCTGAAAGAGTCCAAGAATTTGGCGGATTGCATAAATTTATGCACTGGGATAAGCCTATACTTACTGATTCTGGAGGTTTTCAAATTATGTCACTAAGCAAATTATGTAAGCTTACTGATGATGCTGCAATATTTAGATCTCACATTGATGGTACACAATACGTTTTAACACCAGCTCGCTCAATAGAAATTCAATACATGCTTGGTAGTGATATTACTATGGTGTTAGATCAATGTATTCATAATCCCGCAACATATCAGGTAGCAGAAGCTGCAATGAATCGTTCTACTAAGTGGGCTGAGCTTTCTAAACAGTCATATAAACCACGTAAAGGATACGGCATTTTTGGGATAGTGCAAGGAGGTTTATATGAAGATTTAAGAAGAGAATCTGCAAAGCAACTTGTAAATATAGGATTTGATGGATATGCAGTAGGAGGATTAGCTGTTGGCGAAAGTCAGGAAGAGATGTTTTCTGTATTGGATTACGCTGTAGAGTGTTTGCCAGAAGATAAACCAAGATATTTAATGGGCGTTGGAACTCCTGCCGATATTATTGGAGCGGTAGAAAGAGGAATAGATATGTTTGATTGCGTAATGCCAAGTAGGTGTGGTAGGAACGGGAGGGCTTTTACCAGTATGGGGCAACTTAATATTAGGAATGCGAGATATGCATCAGATCGTGGCAATCTCGATCTGGAATGTAATTGTTATACATGTATGCATTACACAAACGGGTACTTACACCATCTTTTTAAAGCGAAGGAAATGCTTGGCGGAATATTATTAACGATACATAATTTGCACTATTACAATGCTCTTATGAGTAGTATCAGAGAGCATATATGAAGTAAAAAATTAATATATCAGCTAATTCACTCTTGTGAGAGTGATACATTTTGCTAAACTGATGCTAGGCAAGTGATGAAAAATTGATATGCTTGTGATACTTTAACCGATTCGTAAAACAAGTATGTTTTCAATACCACGTAGAGAAATAAAATCTGACTCTTCGGTGAAGATATATCTATGTTCTGGCATACTAAAAAGTGTCGGTACACAGATTGGACAGAAGATATACGAAATCTTTAGTGAAGAGAGTTTGAAGATAATAGAGTTCAATTATGAAAAATTAACTGTAGTGCCGAGGATTAGCCTAAGTAAAGCAAAAATTATACATGATTGTTTTATGGAAAATAAGCATGAATACGAAAGAGTAGTGTTTTTTCATCGGTATGGTATTCCTCCGTATATTGGATCAAAAATCATTCAGAGATATGGAGCGAATTGTGAAAAAGTAATTTCAGAAAATCCTTATAGACTTGCAAGAGAAATTAAAGGTGTTGGTTTTTTGAGTGCTGATAAGATAGCTGGGAATTTTGGAATTGCTAAGAATTCTAAAGAAAGAATAATGGCAGGTATTATTCATACGATATCTGAATTTGGACTTGAAGGTTCTTCTGGGGTAAATGTTAATACTTTAGTAAACAAGAGTACTGCAACTTTAGATGTATCTTCTGAAGAAGTTCTTTCAGCGCTCATGACTTTACTAAAGGAGAAGCAACTTTTTCTATTTGAGTATTCATTTTATTCCAGTGGTAAAAAAATAGAAGATGAAGCTGAATTTAAGCGGCATCTATATGATACCGGAAATGATGTGCAAAGTATTATAATGCTTCCCGTATACTACCATATGGAGAATGGGATAGCTCGCAGGCTTGTACAGATTGCTCGTAGTAATGTGAAAAATAGGATGCAGAGTTTGGATGTAGAAGAAGGATTAGATTTTATATCGAAAGCATTTAATGTACAGCTATCAGATGGGCAAAAGGATGCTTTCAAGAATATATTTGAACATAGACTTTCTATTGTTACGGGAGGACCTGGTACTGGTAAGACTCAACTTATTTTTTCCGTTATTAAAGCAGCTAAGCAACAGGTATCTGATATAAAAATAAAGCTTGTAGCTCCAACCGGTAAAGCAGCTAAGAGGATAACAGAATCTTCAGGTGAAAATGCTACTACAATTCATAGATTACTCGAATTCGATCCTTTGGTTGGTGCTTTCAAATATAACGAGGAGAAACAATTGAGATGTGATTTAATCATAGTAGACGAAAGCTCAATGGTAGATATAAGACTGATGTATGCTCTATTAAAAGCAGTTTCACCGGATACTACTGTAGTATTTGTAGGAGACGTAGAACAGCTACCATCAGTAGGAGCAGGTCAAGTTTTGAATGATATGATTACATCTAATGTGATAAAAGTTGCTTATCTGGAGAAAATTTTCAGACAAGTAGAACATAGTAAGATAGTACAATATGCTCACATGATCAAAAACGGTACGGTGCCGAGCTTTCAAGCTGGTACTGCGGTATGTCAGGGTGGTGATGTAGTATTTTTTGAAGAAGAATTTCCAGAAAATATACCGAATACGGTAGTGAATTTAATTCAAGGCAATATGTTACGCCTTTTATTTAAACTGGAAGATAGTGATGAAATGAGGAAACAAAATTTCAGGTATATTATAGATAATGTTCAAGTTATATCTCCAATGCAAAAAGGAGAAGCTGGGGTACGAGCCCTCAATGTAGTTATGCAGGAAAAATTGAATCGGACGCAGGAATACGTAAAAGGATTAAATTATACGTATAAAGTTGGAGATAAAGTGATGCAAATAGAAAATAATTATAACAAAAAAGTATTTAATGGAGAGATAGGGGTGGTCGAAGAGATAGATGCACAACAAAAAGAAGTTCGTGTGCTATTTGAGGAAAGAGGGAAGGTTACTTATAAAAGGGCAGAGTTAGAACAACTTAGTCTTGCTTATGCAATTACAATACATAAATCTCAAGGTTCAGAGTATAGAGCTGCAATTATACCTGTTATGATGCAACATCACGTTATGCTAGAAAGGAGATTGATATATACTGCACTTACTAGGGTAAAGGATATAGCGATTTTTGTAGGACAGAAGAGAGCATTCGCGATTGGGGTAAAACGTGCTGATGCAGCTAAAAGATATACGGCTTTAAGATATATATTGCAGTCCTTTGATGATAGGAAAAGTTGTTAATAAAGTAATTCTTGCACGACCGAGTGGATTTTGTGCAGGTGTAAGAAGAGCGGTAGAGATATTAGATAAATGTTTAGAGATGTATGGAACACCATTATATGTAAAGCATAAAATTGTTCATAATCAGAGAGTTGTTGCTGATATGGAAAAGAGGGGAGTAATTTTTGTAGAAAATATAGAGGAAGTACCATATAGCTCGAATGTTGTATTTTCTGCTCATGGTGTCAGTAAAGAAGTTGAAAAGAAAGCTGAAGAGAGAAAGTTACGTATTATCGATGCGACGTGCCCATTAGTGAAGAAAGTTCATAAAAAGGTAGAGAAAATATCAAATTCCGAAACATATGAGCTAATAGTAATAGGATCTGCTAAGCATCCAGAAATTATAGGTACTATAGGTCGTATACCAGAGTATGTACGTTATCATATAATATCTTCTATAGATGATGCAAAAAGCCTCAGTATAAGTAATACAAATGTGCGATATATTACCCAAACTACTCTTAGTTTGGATGAAACTCAAGAAATAGTGAAGATTTTGGAAAAACGTTTTTCTAGTGTGGAAAAAGAACAAGGTGTAGATATATGCTATGCAACACAAAATAGACAAGATGGAGTGAAAAAACTTATAGAAGTTGTAGATGTGATTCTTGTTATAGGTTCTGCTATTAGCTCTAATTCCAATAGTTTAGTGAAGGTAGGTTCATACTATAATAAAAAGACATTTCTCATTGATTCACTTGAGAGATTAGAAGCTCTTTACGATACGATTTTATATATAAGAAAATGTATGAATAAACCGATAGATATAGGAATTACCGCAGGGGCATCTACACCTGACGTAACTATTGCGGAGATAGTAAACAGTTTGCAGAAACGATATAAAGGAGTAAAATACGAAGAATTGGATGTTCATAGTGAGGATGGTATCATATTTAAAATATCGCATAAATTTTATAATTCAAAATGAATGACCTTATCTTATCTTTAGAGAAACGTGGATTCATATATCAATCTACCGATCTTGGTGCTACTAAAGATCTTTTTTCAGAATCTATTGCTACTGGATACATAGGATTTGATTGTACAGCAAAGTCATTGCACATAGGTAGTTTGGTGCAATTAATGCTGTTGTCACATGTTAGAAATGCAGGACATAATGTGATAATAGTACTAGGCACCGCAACGACTTTGATTGGTGATCCTTCTGATAAAACAGAGATGAGGCGTATGATGTCATATGAGGAAATTCTTAGTAATAAACACTCTATCAGAGCCAATCTTCTTCGTTTTTTTGGGATAGATGAAGAAAGAGATGGTATTTTCCGGCAAAAAGATAAAGGCGATCTCATTATAGTAGATAATAGAGATTGGTTAATTGATGTGAGATATATAGAATTTTTGAGAGATTATGGAAAATATGTTTCAGTTAATAGAATGCTTTCGTTTGAACATGTAAAAAGAAGACTTGAGATGGAACAACCGCTCTCATTTCTTGAATTTAATTACATGTTATTACAAGCATATGATTTTCTGGAATTGAATAAGAAGTACGATTGTAAGGTACAATTCGGTGGTTCAGAGCAGTGGGGTAACATTATTGCAGGGATAGAGCTTGCGAAAAAAGTTTCTGGCATTAGCACCATGTACGGTATTACAACTCCACTTATTACTAATGCTAGTGGTGCAAAGATGGGTAAAACTGCAGAAGGAGCTGTATGGTTGAATAGTGATATGAAGAGTCCATATGATTTTTGGCAATTTTGGAGAAGTGTAGATGATAAAGATGTGAAAAAATTTATGCAGTTATATACTTATATGAGTTTAGAGGAAATATCTGAAATTTGTGATGCTAATGATGTAAATCAACAAAAAATCTTACTTGCAAATGCAGTTACCACAATATGTCATGGTGCAGAAGAAGCTAGAAAAGCCCATGAAAAAGCTTTAGCTATATATGAAAAAAAGAATTTCGATGATGTGCAAAGTTTTAAGATAGATTTTTCTGAAAATGAAAGCATTCCATTGTGTAACGTGATGGCCTCAATTGGTATAACGTCATCTATAGGGGAGGCTAAGAGACTCATCGGAGGAGGAGGAGTAAAGATAAATAATATTACCGTTAAAGATGAGTTGTATAATTTGCTAAAAAAACATGTGATAGAAGAGAAGTGCATTCTTTCTGTAGGAAAGAAACGCTATTTCAAATTGATAGTAAATTGAAGTGTATTGCATTCATTATTAGATAGTATTTTTACTTTTATTTAATATAATGTATTGAATTATCAAGATAATTTTGTTATTATGATAAATGTGCTGATCACGAGGACTTATATCGATATTTTTCCAGTCTCTACGTGATCACACTTCCTATTTTCCAATATTAATTGTTGAAAACGTTAACATATCATCTTGAATGATGAGTATACTATTTTCTATTTTACTCATATTACGGACTTCTTCTATTGTTTCATTCGTTATACCAAGAGATTGCTTATACTTTTTAGGAAAATGCTCATCTCCTATTAATATTCGCGTTCTGAAAGATTTTATAATAGGATTCTTATTATGAGATGTTCTATATATTGCTTCTTTATTATTTAAATCTCCAATTATAAAAAGATTACATAACATCATTTGCTTTAAAAGGCTTTTTATCATTTCTTCAGCGAATGGATGAGCTAGGAGTGGAGATATTTCTGATATGTACAGTGCTTTTGGTTTTGTATTTTGAGTATGCACATTACATAATTCACTTAGTATCACGTAGAAAAATATGAACCCTACAGTACTATTTTCTGATAGTAACGATTGTGGTATTTCAAACGTTGTTGTGTTTCCGGTAGCAATTTGCTCAGTAATATCTTTCATTAAAGTGTAGTACTCTAAAAGCTTTAAATAGCATCTTTTAGTGCTTTCATTCATTTCGTCTATCAGTTTACGTAAATTGTATTCTTGAGTGGTAGCAGAGATTGCGATGTGTATTTGTTTTATTGCATCATTTTGAGTATCACCATCATAAAGATCTACATTCTGAAATATCAAAGAAATAACTGATTCTAAGTAATCACCTTGGAAATATCTTTTTATTAATTCGATTATCTGTGAGTGCGCCACTTTACTACTTGTATATTTTTTTTCACTAAAGGACATCGAAAATGATTCGATTTTATTGTTTGCGATATATTCTTTTATCAGATCTTTTAAGTTTGAATCGTTAATTGCAGTTGGTGATTTTATAATGGCTGTATGCTTTACTTTATTGCACGATAGTATGTCAAAGAAAAATGGCTGTTGTGTTTTAATATTCTTCAAAATTGCTAATGGAGCTCCGAATCTTGTACCGTTATAATTTCCAACTCTTTGTGATATTGTATTGCCTAATAATATAGAGTTGCTAATAGGGCTGAAATTCGCTCTGTGTAAATAATGTGAATTTCCAGGAAAATAAGAAAGAAAATTGCTTACATTATATAAATCTTCCTTTAGAGTTGTTACTCCTAATTGTGCAAGTTTAGTATGAATTTTTGTAAGCTTTTCTTGTAATTCTTCTTTGCTTTCTCCATGTGCAACAATAGTAATTTGAATCATGCAGCATCCACCTTTATCTTGTATTTCATCTATAGTTTGATTGATAGATGATATTTCCATCATCTTTGTAGATTGTGTGATTTTGTAAAGATTCTGTAAATTTGTTAGAAAAGTTGAATATTCTTGATGCTGTTCCGGAAAAATTAGTCTTTCACAAATGATAAAATTTGTATCTATTTCTAAAATTGTATTAACATGCTCTCGATGTAACGGATATGGATATTTGAAATTGAGAGTTGATACGAATCTCTTTTGAAAAATATCAGATTCAATTACAATATAATCTAAATGATCGCTAATCTTGGCTTGATTGTCATACAATATATCATTGTATTCGAGATAATGTGGAATATGTTGAGAAGTTAATAGATAATTAAAAAAAGTTATTAATTCAGACTCTTGATAATTATCATGCTGTTTTAGTTTTAATTTTTTAGGCTTATAAAGCGATACCGTTTCTACAAGTTTTGACACTACTTCGGAAAATTGTTTATATTGTCGCTCAAATTCTTCTGTTACAGTTTTCTTATATAGGAATAGTTTTGCCCTATTTATAAATTTGTTGGTACTGAAAACGTTTCTAATGCCTTTATGTACTATTACGATGTAGAGATTATTCCATAATGCACGATCAAATTGATTATTTTTACTAATAGTAACGGGAAGTTTAGAATTTGTATTTGAATACACTAGCTTTATTAAATCCTGATAATCTCTTACTAAATAGATATACATAGCAATATTTTTCTTATGCTCTAATTCCATACTATGAAGCATGTTATGTATATAAGTTTTGAAATCTGTTTCTGTTTGTTCAAAGGGAGAAGGTTCTTCTATGCTGATAGCTTGCATCAACTCTCCTTCCTTGGTAATAACAATTTCGTCAGAAATCTGACCAATGATGGAATATAGTTCTTCAAACTTTGATTCTTTTATAGTACCGAAAGCTTTATTCTGCATATTGAGAAGCTTTTTTATATAGGCTGTCATTTTTTTATTGCATGCACAAGAGATTTTGCATCTAATTATTAAAGATGGATAAAACTCCTTCAATATGAATGGCCAAATAAGAGCTGATTCACTTTTTCTAGGTTTAACGCGACCTACTTTATTATTCGGTGTGAGTTATGTATTTGCGATAGTAAACGTAATGCTATGTTTCTGCTTATTTGCTGCAACTCATGACTTTAAATTTATATTCGGAATTATTCCGATGCATGGTATAGGATATTATTTCTGCTCTAAAGAACCGTTATTCATTGAATTATTTCAAGTGAAAGTGAGTAAATGCATGAGAAGTAAAAATAGAATGTACCATGGCTGTAACTCATATGATCCTAATTAAATATCTTCTATGTTTAAATTTTTTCCCAAAAAAGCCCCAAATTGGATGATATTCAAGAATGAATATCAAGCAAGTGGATTTATAAAATATACTAATCATTTAGATCAAGAAGCTATTATTACAGATGATAACTCTCTCATAAAGGTTATAAGTTTATCGGGTTTTCCATTCGAAACAGCAGATGATGAGGCTTTGGATTCTAAAAAAGATATCAGAAATAGCTTATTCAAAGGAATGGCGAATGAGAACATTGTTCTTTATTTTTATGTGATTCGCAGTCTATCAAAAGGACTTGAAATGAGCTCCTATTCTAGTATGCCAGATGGTTTTGCTATGTTGTTAGAAAAAAAATGGCAGGAAAGATATAGGCATTACGATGCTTTTATGAATGACATGTATATAGCAGTAGTAGTATCTGTAAAGACTTCTAGTTCTGTCTTGGATAAAATTACTGGAAATGTAGAGGATAACTTTAAACTTAGGGTAGCAGAAGCTTATGAGCAACTTGATGATGCAACAAAACGTATAGTCAATACTTTAAAAGATTATAGTCCGAGAATATTAAGCATAAAGGAAAAAAATGGTGGATATTATTCTGAGCCTTTTTCATTTTTTTCCAGAGTGATAGATGGAGATCAGAAAACAGAAATTCTATATGTTTTGGATAATCTAGGGAAATATGTGGTAAATAAAAGACTGAGCTTTAAAAAAAGACATATAGAAATAAAACAAGACAATAATACAACTAAATATGCTGGAGTTGTAAGTTTAAAAGAATATTGTCCCAGAACTTGGGCTGGTATTATGGATCGTTATTTAAAGCTACCATTTGAATTTATAATTACACAATCCTTCCAGTTTACCAATAAACAAATGACGATTGGTAAGATGCAAATCCAGCAAAATAGAATGATTCAAGCAGGAGATAAAGGACTTTCTCAGATAGTTGAAATTACAGAAGCTCTAGATAAAGCTACTACTGGTGCTATAAGTTTTGGATTACACCATCTTACCATTACTTGCTTTGGTGAATCTTTAAAACAGTTAGATGATAACGTATCTATAGCTCTTGTAGAGCTTAGCAACATAGGAGCTATGGGTGTGAGAGAAGGTGTAAACATGGAACCTGCTTTTTGGGGGCAATTGCCTGGAAACATAGATTTTATAGTGCGTAAATCAATAGTTAGTACCTATAATATTGCGGGATTTTGTTCGATGCATAATTACCCTAGAGGGAAGCTCAGAAATAATCATTGGGGAGACGCTGTAACAGTACTAGATACAACATCGGGCACTCCTTATTATTTTAATTTTCACCTACGTGATGTTGGTCATACAATGATAATTGGTCCAACTGGAGCCGGAAAAACAGTAATGTTAAATTTCCTTGCTGCACAAGCTCAGAGATTTAAAACTCGTCTTTTTTTCTTTGATAAAGATAGAGGGGCTGAAATATTTCTGAGAGCTTTAAACGGTAAGTATACATTGATTGATCCTGGTAAATTTTGTGGCTTTAACCCTTTAAAATTACCATCTAATGGTGAAAATAGAGCATTTTTACTTGATTGGTTGCAGCAATTAGTTACATCTAACGGAGAAACAGTTACAGCTGAAGATATTTCCAAGTTACAAAGTGCTATCGAAGGTGCCTATAAATTAGCTCCGGAGGATAGAAAACTTTCTAATATAGCTCCATTTCTTGGTGTTAGTGGGCCTGGTACATTAGCAGGACGTCTTGAAATGTGGATAGGAGAAGGTGCTTTATCTAAGGTTTTTGATAACAATGAAGATGTTGTAGATTTTACAAGTGCAACTGTATTTGGATTTGAGATGGCGGAGGTATTAAAGCAGAAAAAAGCTCTTGGTCCTGTATTATTATATCTCTTTCATAGAATTAATATTTCTCTAGATGGTGCTCCAACTATGATTGTGTTAGATGAAGCATGGGCTTTGATAGATAACCCTGTATTTGCTCCTAAGATAAAGGATTGGTTGAAAGTTTTAAGAAAATTGAACGCTTTTATAGTATTTGCAACTCAAAGTGTGGAAGATGCTACTAAAAGTTCTATCAGTGATACATTAGTGCAGCAAACAGCAACGCAAATTTTTCTACCTAATTTAAAAGCCACTGACGTATATCGTACTGTATTTATGCTTACTGAACGAGAGTACAATCTTATTAAAGCGACAGATCCAGGAAGTAGATATTTTCTCATAAAACAAGGAAATGATGCGGTGGTAGCAAAAATAGATTTAAATGGAATGGATGATGTGGTTTCTGTGCTATCTGGTAGAGCTGAAACGGTATTAATACTAGACTCGATAATTGCTAAATACGGTGCAGATCCTGAAATTTGGCTTCCAAGATTTTATAAGCGATTAAAGGAAATGCAAGATAATGAATAGGTTGCTCTCATATTTGCAAAAGTTAATTTTAATATTTCTTTTAGCATCCTCATTTAGTGTAGTAGAAGTACCTAAAGCTGAAGCTACTATTAGATATAGTGGAGTGATTCAATTTATGAATCAGCCACTGATATCAGATAGTTCGTTCTATCATTTTATAATGTCTTTGATAGGTGTAATTCACAGTTGTTTATTAGAAAAACCTCTCTACTTAACAAAGCAAGAAGTATTAAAGAATACGTGTATACCATATGCAATAATGGAGAATCAAAATTATTGTCAAAATAGTAAGTCTTTATTGAGTGCAAAGTCGATGATGACCTCATCGCTACTCATACCTTTAATAATTGGAGCTCTTATGACAATAGCTATTCCGGGAATAGGTGAATTAGCTCTTCTTGGTGTTGGTGGATTGGTGCTAGAAATTTGTAATATATGTGCTAATTACTACGTTAATATTCCATCAGATCTTGCTAATTTTGCGGTGGGAGCAAAATGTAGACGAGACTCTAGTACAAAGAAATACAGCTTTTTTTCTACGTCAGGAGATGCACTTTTTTCTGCTTTTGATGTCCCATTCTTATATCAATGTAAATGTGGTTTACACTTGTTAAGTATGATACGAAGCAAAACACTTACTCAAAATGAAGCATCAACAATGTATGGGTGCATGGATGGTATGCCTCAATGTATGAATCCGGTATTACGTCGTCTTCCAGAAAAGATAACTGCGTTGTTGCAGCCTGTAATGCTTGTTTCTGGTGGAACAGCTAATTTTGCACTTCCTCAAATAATAGTTGTGAGAAACGTTAATATTCCGATATGGGATCTGAAGGCTCGTAAAAAGAGAAACACTAATATACCTTGTCCATCTCCTGAGCAAAGTCAGGAAGGAGATAAAACAATAATATTAACATATGATCAGATTAATAATGCATATAAAACACAGGACAAAGTAAGCGCTTATTTTAGTATGGCACATGGACGTGTTACTTTACGTGCAGTAAAGATGGCAGGATATGGATTACCACCAATAATCATAGGTGAGACTACAGTTTCTCCTCCGATAGAAGCACCAAACATCAGTGAGAGTCTTGAGACTTTTTTAAAGGATACTATATGTATGACATTTCTTACTGGTAGGTTAGATCTAAATTCTCTCGGGGTTGGAATGCAGGAAAGTGGAAACTCCACAAATAGTGCAAACTCAGTAGCAATGTTCTTATCATCAGATTTTCATATCTTGAGTACCGTAGTAGGATGCATACAAACAATTTTAGTGAAGATTTTTGTCAATCCTACTAATCCAAAAGAATCATTTCTTGCGATAGTACAGGAGCAATTCACGAATGCCTTTCTGGTAGTGATGGTGTTGTATATAATATTTGTAGGATTTAACTTGTTAGTGCATCCAGAACATCTCACAAAAGGACAAGCATTCGGATATTTAGCAAGATTAGTAGTAGCATGGTATTTTGGAGTAGGAAGTGTATGGTTTTATATGCCGTATAATAGCATTACTGATGCTGACGGAAGGCAGGGTGTAGGATTATATGAAGTTATACTGAATGTTATGAATGGTATAGCGAATATGTTCATGCAGTCGGTAGAGTTGACCGATCCAATGCAATGGTGTACCCGTACTCTTGATAACGGTAGGAATTTACTTGGACCTAATAGAATCGATATTAAATCTGATGTTACTGGAATTAATGGAGATACTATAGTTACACCATCTTCAGGACAAGTATTGTATCCTACTCCTGTGCCATATCCTGGAAATGGTCAATATGTGTATCTTAGTGTATGGGATTTTATAGATTGTTCCTTGGCAATATTAATGAGTTTTGGTAGTTGTCAGTACTCTTTGTTGCAGATGCTGGTCTTTATTTTTGTGAGTGCCGGACTACTTGCTGGGATTAATGGGTTTATACTAAGTATTGTCACTTTAATGTATCTAGTGTTCTTACTACAGGTGACGTTCAAATTTACTCATATGTTTATTCTATCAATGCTCACTATTACTATACTGATATTACTAATGCCGATCTGGTGTGCATTTTACCTATTTGAGCCTACTAGAGATATAGGGCAACATGCTACTAAGCTTATTATAGGATACACTTTATATCCTGGAGTATTATTTGCGCTGATAGCGTTATTTATGACGTGTATGAATTCAATTTTTTATGGTGTATCTCCATCACAGATTAAGGCTCAAATGCAAACTGCTACAACAGCAAATGGTTCAGAACTTTTACTTGATGTAGATAGTTTATGCACAGGAATTACTTCTGTTTTTTGTGCAATGCATAAGGTAAGTCAGAGTGATAATGCTCAAAATGCTGATTCGGTAGTTAAATCTGATTCAGGAGCTATAAACATTTTACAGAATTGTGCTACTCCTCCTTCTAGAGCTGTTGCGCCTTTTGTCACTACAGCTCAAATTTTTGTTTTCACTTTTACACTAATGAAGCGAGAAGCAGTGGGGCAGTTGTTAACGCCAATGTTTAATATGATGTTAATGGCTATGCTATTTTACTATTTTTCAGATTCTATGATTACTTTCGTAGAAGGGCTTACTGGAGTTGCATCATTACGTGATGTTGCAGTAGGTGATATAAAAGCACAACAAACGATCGGTGCTTTTAAATCTATGGGGAAACCTGTTGGTAATACTGAAAGTAAGGCGGCGAGTGCCTTTTTCAAAAGTCTCTTTAAATAATTTGAGTAAATTTGAGAGATGAGAGTACAAAGCCGTAATTATAATATGAATTCATTAGAGCAATTCACTGGTGTTATGATAGCTCTTCGGAGTGCTATGCTGTACCTTGCGGTATTTTCTTTATTTTGCATTAGCTTGTGTAATGCCTCTCCATCAAATTTTTATAAAAGTTGCACGTATAGTTATGACAACTCATTTTACAATCCAATGTGGAGTAATTTGATTAACGAATACGATATGACAGAGTTACATTATGTTGGTGCTGTAGGTTTTAAATGTTGGGCTAGATGTCAGAAAGAGTGTGCTGCATTATATGGTATTACGCTTCCAGAAAATTTAAAATCTACTATACAAGATGATACTCAAGATGGAATTACTATGGAGGATGTTGATGATTTTGATAAGGCAATACAAAAGAATGTAAACATTCAAAAGAATATAAATATTATAGAAGCTAATCAGGATACCATACAAGAATGCATTATAAGTTGCCAAAGTGGTGTCGTATACTATCTATCTGAAATAAGGGTATTAAATAATGATAGTAGTAATGCTAGTCCATATACGACTCAAAAATTAGTAGCTCCAAATAATGCAATTAAATCTACTTGCAGTACTTACAAGAAGAAATTTACTACCAATAATGATAATGAGAAGTATTTGATAGACGACTTAAATGCAGCGTATCCGTATAATACAGAGGTGATGGTACATGGAGGAGAGCAAGTTAAGTTAGAAATACATAACGATAGTACAGTAGGTTATCCTGTTGGTATTACAGAAGTAGGTATGGAAAGTAAGCCTGTGATGTGTGGATTTAAGACAAGTTACATTTCTCCTAATCCATATTCTATCTATTCACTTGGTGGATGGGATTTTAATGATTCTGCATATGCAGGGTGTAAGGGTCCTGGAGATTGTGCTACTAAACAATCAATTACTACTACTAATGATCCGTGTCAGAGTGCAAAGAATAAAAAAAAGTGTCAAAAACAACAAAAGAAATGCAAGAAAAAAAATAAAAAATCTTGTTCTTCTGTGAATGAAACAACCACAACGGAAATAATGCCTATCAACACTGATTACTACTTGGGACACGAAGTATGGAGTGCTAGAAATGCTAGTGCATATTTCACAGGGCAATTTGTGATGGATAATAGCTTTTTTAAAATAGAATACTACGGAAATTATTTATATGACTGTAATTATTTGCAGTTTCGATCCGAAAACGGTGCAGATACGAATAATCAATGGCATCCGTACTCATGTAAAAATCATGATAATCAGTACAGTTTATTTTTATACCTTACTAGCAATTACAATCAGAGTAGTTGGGATGAAGGGGAACTTACTGACAGTATTTTACTAGATTCTACTATGTTCGGTAGAAAAGAGTTACTTAATTTTCAGAGTACTCCCGTTACTAGCGTATCTACATCTTGTGATTTTCATGATGAATCCATTGTTTCTACTAGTGATGATATTACAGCTGTAAAAGGCTTGAATTCTTTAGAGATATACCATAATACTGCTCCTTCATCGCCTGTTTTTGGTTATCCTTTTATGCTTAGATATACACCTAGATATGCTGCTACAGCTAAGATAAACGGAAATACATACACTTTCGAACAATCTAGTAATGGCTATACTACTGATAATACTTTTTCAGCTACTGAAAATGGTACTACAAAAAATGCAAGTATTTGGGTGACAAAAGGATCAAACGATACTGCGTCATTTAATGGAAATTATGGAGATAACTCATATAGTGGTACTATCGGTACTCAAAATAGCAAGGTAAGTATAACGCTTGACGATGCTGATCACACAACATATGAGTTTGACAGTGAACAGTTTGAAAGTGAAGATAAAACACCAATTATTGCAGGGCTACAAGGATCTATTTACACGAAACAGTATCCTAACAGTATGCGAGTTGTGGCAGATATGGATGCCTATTTATATGATTATTTAGGCAAATGTCGCGAAGAGCCTATGATGCCATCCAGTCAAATATTGAGTTGTATTAGTCACGCTAAGCATTCTCAAAGATGTCAATTTGAAAACGAAGAGTCGTTGTATATTAGATATAATAGAAATGCAATTCCTGCTGTAAGTTTTAGTGGATATTTAGATTTGGGTTCCAAGTACTCAGAACAGGTTTTAGCAGTTGGTTTAAGACATTTTGAACCCTCTAATCAATCTTCTGAAGACATAAATCCTGTGTATTGGACAGATAATGTAGGAGGCTTTTATGTAGTAATTTCTAGCGGTAATTGTGTGTTATCAAACGGTACGGGATTAGAATATGCAATAATTCCCGTTGGACTAGTATCTCAAGATGATGAAAGTTATGCTATTTCAGTTGCTAACTGGAAGCCCGTACAGTGGCAATCTGGTACTAATGCTGAGGCTACCATCTCAATTCCTCCTGAAATAGAAAATGGTTATTTATTTCTTAGAATTCGGTATGGAGGCAATACGAACAGCGACCCATTAATTGCTCAACAAATTTCTAAAAACGCTTATGGAATAAACGTAAGTTCTATTTCTGATGGCTTTCGTTCATATCTTCAGACCGTAGAAAGCGCTCCTCCGAATGCATTAGCTGCAAACGGGTATGTTGTAGGAGTTACTGTAATACCATCTGATGATACAGATTCTAATAAAGATTTTAATTGGAAGAAATATGCCGGTCAGAGTTTTAGTTTTGGGCAAGATGTGGAATATAATGGTACTGATGATTCTGGAACTCTTTCTATAAAAGATGGTCACGTTTATGATACTATCACAGTAAAGGATGGCCCTCTCAATGGTCAGTATACAATACAAGGTACTCAGAGTGTTCGGAATATTAAAAATGGTCAAATTAATGAGGTTGCATCATCACAAGCTATAGTAGTGGGTTCTGGAGGTGGGGATGTTTTGCAAAATAGCACAAAAGTGCTTGATTCACAGTCGGGGTCTTTATCTCAACAACCGAGCTCTATTGCTGAATCTAAGTCATCAAAGAAGGGTGGGCCAATTTGTCGTTTTGTAACAGCATACGTTAAGACGCTATTTGGAGGAGCTGAGATATTGAAACGGAGTGGTAACTCTGTTGCTCCATCTGAAGCTGGAGCAGTCGGGATACTATTTGAAGGGATAGTGCAAAATCCTATGATGCTAGTGATAGTCAGATTTTCCATATTACTTAGTATTGTAATTCATGCTTTAAAGTTTTTTGTTGGCATGTCTGAAGTTACTACAAAAGAAGTAAGTTTAGATATAGCGAAATTTATTGCGATTGCGTGTTTATTTAGTGCAAGCAGTTGGAAGCTATTTTATGATTTCCTCTTAAAACCATTTCTTGGAGGCATGTTGAGTGTCACAAATATTACTTCCGGAGCGTCTTTATTAGAAAATCTTTTATTATGTGAATCATGTGTTAATTCTTGTGATACTGGAATATTTGTAATCAATAATCTGGATTACATTTTTCATTTTATATGGGGTTCGATGTTGAAATTATTATCCTTATTAAGAGGTTTTCTCACATTTTGTGCATGTATTCTCTTTATGATAGGGATATATATTTATATAGAGTCGATGTTGAAAGCTATAATGATGTATCTGTATGCAATAACAATTATGGCTATATTACTTATTTTCGCTCCAGTTGTTATATCTTGTATTTTATTTGATTTTTCCAATAAAATTTTCTGGAGTACAATAAAACACTTGTTTGGAGTAGCGTCTCAGATTGTATTAATTTTTAGTGCCCTATCTTTTCTGCAGGTAATAACATTTCTTCTAATAACAGTAATATTCAATTTTACTGTCTGTAAAATATGTATTTGGAGTGTTTGGGGTCTATGTATCCTCCATGGATATACCGCTCTTAGTGATGCTCATTATCCTGCTGAATCTCAAGTTGGATTATTTATTATGTTACAGATATTTTGTTTTCTTGCTGTTGCTACCCTCATGCGTAATGCTGTAACTTTCTTTTCTGCACTTGGAGCGAAAATTCCAGAGATTGCAAAGGGTGTATATGGGCATGGGGATGGTCAGATAGTGCATGAAGTAGAAGAAGTAGTAGGAAAAGAACTTTATGCACTTCCTTCAAAAATAGAAAATGCAGCAAAGAGTACTTTCAACGTAGCAAAGAGTGGTTTCAATATAACAAAGGATTTCTCCATCAAAGCATGGGATTACCTCAAGAAAAAAATGACACGGGACTCCTGAGGGGGTATGCTAATGATTACGCTAAAGTCATTTATATGGCGTGTCCTGAGAGAGTCGAACTCCCGACCTAGTGCTTAGAAGGCACTTGCTCTATCCAGCTGAGCTAAGGACACATACGTTGAGTGGCTTTGTGCGAAACTTTTAGCATATGCACCAAGTCACGAAAACTGTAGTATAAATCATGATATATCGCAATCGAAATTATATTTACATAAATCTTACAAATACTATTGGCGTGCTCTTCTGTTAACACAAGCATCATTAATAAGATAATTTGCTCTGTATGGATTGATTTCAATTCCTCCCCTTCTTGTATAATTTCCGTATACGAGGAGTGCACTTGTGTATTTTGTAGATATATCAACAAATATTTGCTCAATACAAGATTCATGAAAGTTTATTTGGTCTGCAAAGGAATTCAGGTATATTGCGAATGCTTCCTTATCTAGCTCTACTCCTGTGTAATGTACTGTCACAGTAGCGAGATCTGGTTGTTCAGTAATAGGGCACTTTGATTGAAAAGTATTAGTGTATAGAATTTCTTCTACATTTACGTTCGTATCACTACGCATGATATAATCACACCTTCTATAGAATATTTTCTCTGGAAGTTCGCTAAGAATATAATCTTTATTTTTTTTCTTTTTTTCATCTAGGCATATACCATGACATCGAGTTAATTGTGTACAGTTGTCAACTTCAAAGACCCTTATAGCAATTTCAGTTTTTAAAAGAGAGCCAATATCATAAGAAATTGTCTCAATTAGTTCCTGCTTGTCTTCAAAAGTTCTTCTACGTAGTGACGACAGATATATTTTTAAAGATTTAGACTCCAAAATAAATTCGCTTTGAGCATCGTACCTGAATTCTAATACACACGCTTCGGGAATGTGGTCCTTATCTACCCAGATTAATTCGTAGCAACGCCACAGATCGAAGCCATTCATTTCAAAAATGATTCTGGCTGCTTCAGAATTCTCTAAAAACGCTTTTCTAGAGGATGAGCGTGAAACTTTATGCAATACATGTGGTGAGTATTGTGCAGGAATCTTAGTGTCTCTTCCGAGAAGAGTATCCATTGCTTTTATAAAATTATATAACTAATCGCAAGAGAATACGTCTAGACAGCTCGCGTCAAGAACATATTGACTTTTATGTGCATTTTTTTTTCATTTTGATGAGATAACGCAACTCTATTAGGTATTTAGAAACATTATTGTACTGTAAGAGTGTTATTGTTTGTGTTATTGAATTCATTAACGAGATAATTTTACTTTCTATTTCTTTTGTTATTTCTGCTATTTCTTCGTTATTAGACTCCTCTAGTTTTGTATTCATTATGAAGAGATAATTTATAATACTATTATCAACTACTTCCTCTATCTTATGAATTTGTAGTATATATTCTACACGAGATACGAAATTGGAAAGTGTTATGAATGCTATGTTACATATAGATGCTCTATGTATAGCAGTTAATTTCTCATCTTGAGAAGCCAAAGTATGCTTATCAGGGTGAAATTTCTCTTGTTTTTGGTTGCATTTAAGTAGCAAAATTTCATTAGAGAAGGCTTCTAGTTCAGTGATATCTAGTATATTGAAGAATGTGATTTTGTTTTCAATATTTTCAAGAGAAGTATCCTTATATACCACCATTTTATCATCTATTTGTATTACCTTTTCGCATTTACTACAGATATCTATATCGTACGAAAATACCCCGCAGTTGCCACATTTAATATTCATTATCATTTCAAAAAGTGAAAAATCTCAACAAAATATTCTCCAGTATTCTGAGAGAGGATTTTTATTCATTTTTTTATAAAGCTTTTCGTACCTTGCATCCTACTAAAGAACTGTATCAGAATTGGCATATAAGATGCTTTATAGAAAATATAAAACTTATCGAGAAAGGAGATATAAATCGTTTGATAGTAAATATACCACCGAGAGCATTAAAATCTATTATATTCAGTGTAATATGGCCATCTTGGATATTAGGTCATGCACCACATTCGAAAATTATTACGGTAAGCTACAGTAAATCTCTTGCAATCAAACATAATGCAGATTGTAAAACAGTGATGCAATCAGATTGGTATTATGAATGTTTTCCATATGCAAAACAGTTCCGTTTCTCTAAGGATAAAATAAGTACCGAACAGTTAGGGTATAAATTTGCTACTTCTCCAAATGCAACTTTATTAGGTGAAGGTGCTGATATCATCATTATCGATGATCCGCAGATTCCACAAAATATAAATTCTTCCGAGTACAGAGAAAAAACTTATTATTGGTTTCAAAGCGTACTATTTTCTCGTCTTAATTCTCCTCAAGATGGTATTATATGTTTGATTATGCAAAGACTGCATGAGCAAGATTTAAGTGGTAAATTGCTACAGATTAACATCAAAAATTCCTGCAAATGGCATCATGTTGTTATAGAAGCACTATCTTCTTCCGATAGGGTATATAAATTTGGCGATTATGAAGTTAAAATACCTAAAAATCAGCCATTTGATACTTTTCGATATACAGAAGATTCATTGTCTTCTTTAAGAAATGCAGTAGGGGAAAGTGTATTTTTATCTCAGTATCAACAAGAACCGCTAAAATATAAAGAGTGCAGTATAGTAAGAGAAGATTGGATTCAGTGGTATGAAAGTGGTGCTGAAAAGAAGTTTGATATGATATATCAAAGCTGGGATTGTGCAAGTAAAAGTAAAGTGGAAAACGATTATTCAGCTATGACAGAGTGGGGAGTTAATGATAGTGGGGTATATTTGTTAAGAGCGAAGAGAATAAAAACAGAGTATTTAGAATTAAAAAACTTCATTATCAGAGAATGGCAAGAGAAATATAACGTATCTTCGAATAAGATATTTTGTGTCATTATTGAAGAAGCATCCTCAGGAATACAGCTTATTCAAGAATTACCCTATATTACGGATCATAAAATGAAAGTCATCTCGTATAAGCCAAAGTATAGTAAGAAAGCTAGATTATCGTTGATTTCATTTCTTTTTGAAGTTGGTAAAATATTTTTTCCTAGGAAATCCGTAATAGAGAGAGGTTCTCAAATCGAAGACGATTATGTTATCGCACTACGTAACGAAATAGTATCGTATCCGTATTGTAAAAATGATGATTTAATGGATTCTGCCGTTCAATTTTTACACTGGTATAGTGTTAATATATGCAATAATCCAAGAATGGTACCGAAGATTAGATTGCTCTAGTATAGTATTTACTTTTTATAGTACTTTTCTCGAAGATATTCTCTTGTGCCTATATGATTTTTACAGATTTTTTCAAATTTTATTATGCTAAACGGTATAGAGCATATATAAATTATTAACAGTAAAGGTATTGCATTCCATGGTGTAGTGAAGATATATGCCATATATAATGCTGAACCTAGTAATGCAAGTGGTATATATGTTACTGGGATTTTCATATATTTTAAGGAGAAAGTAGGTAATACGCTAACAAGAGAGAGACTGACCAATACTTGATATATCAGTATTATTTGTCCTGGGATTTGGAATGTCTTTATAATGCTGAACTTCAACATTAAAGGTAGTATCAAAAGCATTGCTCCAACGGGAGCTGGTATTCCACAGAAAAATGCTCCCATACCAAATAGTATTTTTCTTATTCTAATATCTTTCTTATTTTCATATTGCGTTTCTGTGCAATACGTTTCTAAATCTTCTGGTGAAATATTTTGCGTATTAAATCTTGCTAATCTTATAGCCATACAGCTTGGGAATAAGATAGTGCATAATGAAAATATAGTCGCATCTTGTGTGATGGAATATGTTGAAAGCCATATATGCATTAGGATAGTGGGAGCTACTCCAAAACTTATTACATCTGCGATTGAGTCTAAATTTCCGCCAAATTTTGACGTTGCTTTTAATAATCTTGCTGTATACCCGTCTATACTATCCATAATAGTAGCGATAATAATTAATGTAGCTGCTTGCTCAAATTTAAAAGAAATAGAATTGACGATAGATAGTACGCCTAATGATAAGGAAACCAATGTTATGAATGACGGTAATAGTTTATAAAATGATACTATTTTTAGTATGTTTATTTTGAGCTTCATTATCTGGTATGTATAATATCCAGTGTGATGCTACATCATTGTTGAAGATGAGTCGATAATTTGAAATTGAATAATCTTATGTTATTATTTTACATGGCGTTCTATGCCTTTTAACTGACTGTAGTATTAGGCTCTGTAATCACTCCATCTTTTATTAACTTATTTTTAAGTCCTGCTCTTTCTTCTGCAAGAATTGATGGTTGTGATTTTCTTTTTTGTTCTTCTTCTGCTCGCTTTGATTGTCTTATTAGTTCCGCAACTGAGATGTGATATTTGTGAGAGATTTCAACGAGTTCACTTAAGGATTTCACAACTTCACCTGGAATGACTATTTGTTTTTCGCCTAGCGTTTTTGCCTGAAATTCGATAGGATTGTCCTTCTTAGGATATCCAACCGATACTGTAACTTGAGAAGGTGTTCCGTTCACAATTGCTGTTATTGGTATCTGTGCAATTTCTGGAATTTTCCTTATTTTTTGGTATAATGGTTGGATTGAATCTTCTGTGTTGGGTGTGTCTTGATCAGGCATTTTTTCAATGAAACAAACATTATCTTAATTCTATAAAACTTATCTTTTATACGCAATGAGTATTGACATATAGTATAGATTTTCTTTTAATTAAATCTAGTATAGATATTTTTTATAAAAAAATGATGTCACGTCGTGTATTAATAACTGGTGGTGTAAAGGGTTTAGGAAAAGCAATAGCGAAGAAATTTTATGAAAATGGTTATACGGTAGCTGTAACCTATAATGCTGATAAAAGTGCAGCATTAGAAGTAGAAAAAAGTATCGTAACGAAAGCCTTTTGTTGGGATGTAAGCGATTTTTCAGCATGTCAATCTCATCTTTCTATGATAGAAGAATACTTAGGTGGAAATGTGGAAATTCTAGTTAATAATGCAGGTATTACAAAAGATAAGATGTTTCATAAGACTGATAATAGTGATTGGGAATTAGTATTGCATACTAATTTGTTCTCAGTATTTAACATGTCTCGCTGTGTAATACAAAAAATGAGAGATAATAAATTTGGTAGAATTATCAATATCAGTTCTGTAAATGCTAATGGTATGCTAGGTCAAACTAATTACTCTGCATCTAAGGCTGGAATAGAAGGCTTCACAAAAGCTCTTGCCTTAGAAAATGCCGCTTTGGGAATTACAGTGAATGCTATTGCACCTGGGTATTTAGCCACAGATATGGTAATGCATATGAAACCAGAAGATTTACAAAAAGTAGTCTCTAGAATACCAGTTGGTAGACTTGGTACACCAGAAGAGATTGCTGAAATTGCAGCCTTCTTAGCTAAAAATAGTGCTGGCTTTATTACTGGAGCAGTAATCGGAGCTAATGGTGGTTTGCGAGTGTAGTGCTTAAAGACGTGACAGAGATTTTAGAGCTTCTTGAAGTAGCTGTTCCTTCGTGATATGTGGTGGTAGTTCCTTTAAGATAATATCGAGAGTTTTTTGTGCATCATTTTTACTAAAACCTAGGTATATTAATGCTTCTAATGTCTCGTGGTACGTACCAGATAATGAAATTTTTGTATTTTTATCATCTTCTGAGTTAGTATCTCTGTCTATCTCTAGATACAATTTTTTAAATATATTTGTAGTGCTTAATTCGGTTACCATTCTTGTAGCTATTTTTTTACCTATACCACTTATCTTTTCAAATATATTTACTCTGCTATCTCTAATAGCTTCGATTATTTCAGAAACAGATAGTTCACTTAGTATCATGATTGCTAGTTTAGCACCTATGCCATGTACACCTTTTAGTAATTGAAATATTTTTTTTTCCTGTTTTGTTGTAAAGCCAAAGAGTTGTACAGCATCCTCTCTGAACTGTTGTTCAGTATAAAATGCAACTTTATCACCAATTTGAAGAGTTTTAATAATGCGTGGCACGCAATACACTATATATCCTATATCGTGTACATTGAGTAGTACGTAATCATGCTCAAGTTCTTGCACTGAGCCTTCTATGTAGCCTATCATTTGCTTAATAAATTTTTTCCAACGTTGCGAATTGGAGTCATTTTAGTTATCTTACGCATATAGGAAATATAAAAAATACAGTGAAAAGTATAGAATTGAAAGTGCTAGTGCTTGCATATTGTGTTATATGTCTTACATCTTGTACTACAACTCCTCGAACCTTTGTTGTTGTCGATGGGTATAGTGATAGTTTATCACAAGAATCTGATGCAGTAGAAGGTGCTTTAAAAGATGAAAGCCAAGAGATACAAGAAGAGAAAGTTAATCAACCGCAGTCGTCTTCTGCTGAAGTAGAAAGTACTTCCGGTAGCGAGCTACAGAATCAGACAAATAGTAATGAAGAGATAGTTCAGCATAAGGCGCCAGATATTATAGCGGATACGAGAGAACGTCTCTTCAATCCTACCGTTGAAGTACAGTCGAATGAGCAACAAAAAGAAAGTATTAAGCAGGAAAATACATTGTCATCTAAACATCAAGAAGATGTATTTTTATCATCGGTGATTGATGCTAGAAGTTCGCATCCAATGAAAGATAAGTCGTTTATCTGGCCGGTTTCTGGAGCGATACTAAAACATATGGAACAACAGAATGACGATTTTAAAGATGGAATTACAATAAAAGCTAAAAGTGGAGCTAAAGTTTTAGCTGTTGCTGATGGAGTAGTAATGCTTTGTAAGCATGGAAATGAGATATATGGAAATTACGTCGTGATAAAACATGGAAAGTATACTATTACATATGGCAACTTGAAAAGCATCGAGGTAAAGAAAGGGAAAAAAACAAAAAGAGGTGATGTAATAGGTTTAGTAGGAAGATCAGGACAAGCGAAGCAGCCTCAGCTCTTTTTTTCGGTAAAAAAGAATGGAATAGCAGTAGATCCTGAACATAGATAGCTATTATGTAGTATCAACGTATTATTTTTTATTCGTTTTTTGTAGATAGTTGACAGAGTATATAGGCTTTAGTAATGTGTCGCGATATAGAAGAAATAAATAGAGTCGTGTTTATAGTTGATAGTATTAGTGCGATCGAAGTGTTAGATAGTAGGGGGAATCCGACAATCGAAGCTAGAGTCGTGTTGAACGATAAAACTGTGGGAAGATTTATTGCACCTAGTGGTGCTTCTGTTGGTATTCATGAAGCAGTTGCAAAGAGAGATAGTGACGGTTTCAGTGTGAGAGATGTAATCAATGATGGTTTAGCAAAGATTCGGTCTTTGCACGGTATGAGATTTTCCTCGCAATGGGAGTTTGATGCTGTATTAGCTAGTATAGATGGTAGTACTAATAAAAGCATATTAGGAGGGAATTTTTGTATAGCTGTATCAGTTGCATTTTGTGTAGCATGTGCTTCTAAGCAAAATTTACATATATCTAACTATGTTGATTCTTTAATGAGATCAAAGGGATATGTTGCTGAAGATAGAAAAAACAAATGCACACCTATGATGAATGTGATAAATGGTGGGGTACATGCAATTGGAGGGCTAGATTTTCAAGAAATTATGATCACTCCAATAGCATTTAACACTATGTCAGAAAAAATAATTGTCGGAGCGAAAATCTTTCATAAGCTGAGAGAAATTTTCAAAGAGAGGGGTTATAGTACCAATGTAGGAGATGAAGGAGGTGTAAGTTTTTCCAATGGTAGTACGATGAAAGCACTTGGTATTCTCAATGAAGCAATTGAAAAAGCTGGATACAATCGTAATAGCGTGAAAATTTCGCTTGATGTAGCTGCTTCTAACTTTTGTAAGGTAGAAAATGGATGTTTCTTATATAATTTATCAGAAATTAATAAAGCCCTTTCTTCTGAGGAGTTATGCCAATTTTACTGTGATATCGTGAAGGAATGTGGAAATATTTTGAGTATTGAAGATCCATTTCATGAAGAAGATGAGGCAGGATGGATAACGATTATGAAGAGACTTGGAGATGAAATTATGATTGTTGGGGATGATTTATTCGTTACCAATCATAAAATGATCTCACATAAAAAAGCACTTGCAAATGCTATTATTATAAAACCTAATCAAATAGGATTGCTGTCGGAAGCGATAGAAGCTGTGATATTAGCAAAATTCAATAGTATGATGTTGATTTTTTCTCACAGATCTGGGGACACAGAAGAGCCTACTATTGCTGATATAGCTTTTGGATGCGGAAGTGATTTTGTAAAATTTGGTGCTCCGTGCAGAGGTGAGCGTATTAGTAAATATAATCAATTGCTAAGAATATGTTATGAATCTGATTATAATAAAGAGTTTTTTTAATATAATTAAAGTACATCCTTACGGTAAAGAGTGATTCTAAGACGAAAAGATGATTTTACGATTTTATACTGTTTTCTGCATAAAACGACTGATATGCTGAGTTTTATTTTCAAAGAATGAGTTATTTCTATGATTTAGTTCCACTACTTTTTTTGCTATAAAGTAAGTTATTTGATGTAATTCAGTTGAATTATTTATTAAAGTATGGTTAAGCTTTGGTGCAATTGCTTCCATATCGCTAATCATTTTTTCTACGAAAGCATATTTATCCTTAGCGTGTGAGAAAGATGGTCTGACGTTACGTCTCATTAGTCGTTCGTATAATACGTCTTTATCTGCGAGTATAGCTATAGATATCGATTTTTCTTTTATTATATTATACAGACTATTGGTGAACGTAATATTTCCACTTGCCGATATTACGGAAATTCCGTAGCTCAGTATTTCTTTTAGAGTTTGTGCTTCTAACTGAGCTAGGTATTCTTCTCCCATAAAATCGTATATCTCGGTAATAGAAAGCATCTTTCGACTCTCTATAACGGAATCTACATCATAGAATGGTAGCTTCAGTTTTTTCGCTAATCTTCTCCCTATTGCACTTTTTCCTGAACCCATTGGTCCTACTAATACCACAGATTTAGTTATGTTTTTGACATTTTGTAGCATATTTTTTCAAATTTAAAATTTATTTCGTTAGAAAGAATTATCTTTATATGAGGATTAAATTTCTTTATCTTTATAATTTTTTCTTAAAAGATCTTACATTAAATACTCAATAAAGAAGAAAAAGATATCTCATATAAAAATGCTAACACATGCGAAAATTTTGTCGCAATACTTTTTTTAAATATTCATTGAGAAGTTATACAAAATGTAAGTATTTATATACCCTTTTCATAGAAGCTATGGAGTTTCTAGCGTATGTATAATTTGTTCAAGTAGTAATATAAAAATTTATATTATAATAGTTTACGTATATTATATGACAGCATTTTTGTAATATAAGTAAAAAAAACTTTTTTCTGAAGAGAAAATAATTTCTTCTGATAGAAGATGAAAAGTGTAATTGTATGATAGTAAGTGTGCTCAGCAGAAAATTTCTAACATATGAGAAAAATCCTATAAGATTTTATCTTATAGCTACAAAAGAGCATTTAATATGTGATTAAGATTGAATTCACTATCTCAATGAATGAAAAAAGTAAACTTTCTTATATAAATTAATCTGGAAAAAAACTACTACACTCTAGAAAGAGAAAAACTAAAGCAAAATATTCCGTAGAATTAAAGCAAAAACACTTCTAATCAAAAAATTTCAAACCAAAAAGCTTAGAGAGCACCATTCGCTTCTGATATGATTAGAAATTCACAATAAAGGAATTATATTTACTATATATTTTATTTTCTATTAGAACCATGTCCTTTAAAAGTTCTTGTAGGTGAGAATTCTCCAAGCTTTTTTCCAACCATCTCTTCTTTTATCATAACAGCTATATGCTTTCTACCATTATGAATTGCCAGTACTAATCCAACAAATTCCGGAACTATAGTACAACTTCTGGACCATGTCTTGATAGGCTTTTGGTCATTTTCTTGCATTGCTTTTTTCACTTTTCTTAAAAGCCTAGGATCGACGTATGGTAGCCTTCTTACCTCTCTTTCTTTTTTTTGTTGAGCTTGCGACATATCTATTATTAAAAAATTATTTATTTTTCACATGAACAATAAATTTATCTGTTCTTTTATTTTTCCTAGTCTTCAATCCTTTAGTGCACTTACCCCAAGGAGTTACAGGATGTCTGCCTCCAGAGGTCTTACCTTCTCCGCCACCGTGAGGGTGATCGACTGGATTCATTGCTACACCTCTAACAGTAGGTCTTACTCCCATCCATCTCTTTCTACCAGCCTTCGCAAATTTTATATTTCTATTATCTTGGTTTGATACAACCCCTACTGTAGCAAAACAAGTTCTCAATATCTTTCTTGTGATTGTCGCTTTACCCGATTTTAGCCTTACCAAAACGTAATCACCATCACTTCCTGTAACCATTGCTGAGCATCCTGCAGATCTCACTAATTGTCCCCCCTTATTAGGTTTTAACTCAATATTGTGAACTACGGTACCAGATGGCATTTTTCCTAAGGGAAGTGTGTTACCCACCTTTATCTCGGCATTGCTGGAAGAAATGACGGTGTCACCAATTTTAAGATTATGTGGTGCAATGATATAAGAATACTCACCGTCAGAATACTTTATAAGAGCTATAAACGAGGTTCTGTTAGGATCGTACTCTAATCTCTCTACTGTTGCTTGAATATCTAACTTTCTCCTTTTGAAGTCTATGATGCGATACTTCACTTTATGTCCACCACCTTTATGACGTACCGTGATGCGTCCCATGTTATTACGTCCACCACTCTTATTTAGTGAAGATACTAACCCTTTAAATGGCTTTCCAGCCCATAAGTCGTCACGTGCAACTGATACTAACCCTCGAGTAGAGGAACACATGGGTCTATAGAATTTTAGCGACATTACTCGAACATGCTTCTATTATTGAACCCGCACATGCTATAACAAGGAATCTAATAAATCAATAACT
The DNA here is from genome assembly GCF_034359305.1 of Candidatus Fokinia cryptica. Classification (NCBI taxonomy): domain Bacteria; kingdom Pseudomonadati; phylum Pseudomonadota; class Alphaproteobacteria; order Rickettsiales; family Candidatus Midichloriaceae; genus Candidatus Fokinia; species Candidatus Fokinia crypta. The sequence continues at coordinate 238,933 of NZ_CP110343.1, forward strand.
AGAATAGCGTATGAAGTTTCTGTAAGTTTAATTAGAGTTAATGTAGAAAAATATAATTTTTTAGTATTTTGTATATTAAAAATGTAGTAGCAATAGACTCACAATACGCAACATAAGATGGAACGCCCTAAAATCAGTCTTGTAGTGATTAAAAATGACATCAGATTACATGATAATCCTGCTTTATTTCATGCAGCAAATCAGAATTTGCCTATTGTAGTAATGTGCATAGATGAAAAATTAACAGGTAGTGCTAGTAGATGGTGGAGATTGAATGCTGTGCAGGATTTTAGAAAAGTACTAGAGGGTTATGGGATACAAGTTATATTTTCGGAAAATACGTTAGTGGATTGTAAAATGATAGTGCGGCTTTTTGAAATAATTGAAATTTACTATAGTGATGAATTACCTCAGCTTTTTTTGAAAGCATTAGAGAATCATCATACATTATTCCATAAATTTCGGCCTAATAGGTTGTTTAGCAATTTTTTTATCGATACACAGATTAAAGTTTTTACCGTATTTGCTAAAAAAGCATTTGAAAGAATAAGTGAAATCGATGCTCCGCTACCATTACCACAATTTAACAATACTCATAATTCATATTGTTTACATAATATTATGATGCCAATTCCTCAAATAAAAGGTGTAAAATGGTGGAGGGAAATGGAAAATTTTTGGAAGATAGGTGAAAAAGCTGCTCTAGATAAATGGAAATCATTTCGAGATAGTATCCATGATAGAAGTATATTGCTGTATGCAAAACAGAGAGATATCATGTCTGTTGATGGCACATCCTTATTATCTCCTCATATACACTTTGGAGAGATCAGTGTAAGGAAAATACTACATGAGATAAAAGATATACCGGAAGAGCAGTCTGTCCATAGATTTATTTTAGAATTGTTTTGGAGGGAGTTTTCGTACCATACTTTAGAGCATATGCCAGATTATTATTATCGCTCAAAACTTGAATATTTCGATAAAGTAGAGTGGGAAGATGATGAATTGATTATAAAGAAATGGCAATATGGTAAGACTGGATGTCCAATTGTAGATGCAGGTATGAGGCAATTATGGAGAATTGGGTGGATGCACAATAGAGTAAGAATGATTGTTGCGTCATTTTTGATTAAAAATTTGAATGTAAAATGGCAATATGGCGCAGCATGGTTTTTAGATACATTGGTGGATGCTGATGTTGCAAGTAATGCATTTGGGTGGCAGTGGGTATCTGGTAGTGGGGTAAGTGCTTCTCCTTACTTTAGAGTTATGAATCCATTCTTACAGAGCCAGAAATTTGATAAAAATGGCGAGTATATAAGAAGATGGGTAGATGAGTTAAAACCTGTGAAAACGAAACACTTGCATGAAACATTAAATGAGCAATATATCCCACTAATAGTTGATTTATCTAAAGGAAAGTCTATTTTTCTGGAAAAAATAAAGCATGCAATGATTGATCGGAATACAAATTAAATATTTAATTCATGCTAGAATATAGCAGTAGTAACCCTATGATACACGATATTATAGATAGAGTACCGAACCTTATATTGATCTTATTTTCTGTCCATCCTTTTTTTTCGTAATGATGGTGTATAGGCGTCATGAGAAAAAGTCTATTCTTAGTAATTTTATAGTAAGATACCTGTAGAATAACAGATAACGTCTCTAGTACTGGCACTATTGCAAATAGTAATAATAGTAACTCACATCTTGTGATTAATGCTATGCAGCCTATAAATCCACCCAAAGACATACTTCCCACATCGCCCATAAAAATTTTAGCTGGATGCTTATTATATATTAAAAAACCAAATAAACTACCAAGCAATGAAAAGCAGAGAGATAATAGTATTATGTTACTTACTTCTTCTAGCGACGATGAGTTATTGTCCGAAAAGTGTGAATAGAAAAAACATAAAACTACTATTTCAGAAATTATCACTATAATGCTTGTGGTAGTAGCTAGTCCATCTACGCCATCAGTGAGGTTAAAAGCGTTAGATGATGCAACTAGTACCAGCGCTCCCCAAATGCAATATATGATTGAATTGACCTGAATTTTCACATCGATTATTGGTATCCATATTTTACTTAATGAGAAATGATATTGCGAAATACAAAAAGCGATAGCAGCTCCTATTGCAAGTTGTATACACAATTTTACTACAGCAGAAACTCCATTTGAATGGTGTAATTTGACTTTTAGAAAGTCATCATAAAAACCTAAAGCTCCATAGCTTAGCATGCATAAAGATGGTAACCACAAAAAAATATTTTTCATCTCGTTATGCTGAAGCATGATCACGATATGTGTTATGAGTGATATGAATACGAATACTACACCTCCAAATGTGGGTGTATTTTTCTTTTGAGTGATATGATTTTCAGGCCCTTCTAGTCTTATTGGCTGTCCTTTTGGTATGAATTTTTTTAGTAATAAGATTGCTATTTTTAGATAAACAATGCACGTAAAAAAAGCTGTGAAGAATGTAGTGATTACCATATACGTCAGATATCTACACTGTATTTTCTTTATGAGATGAACATGAAGAACAGGCTAGGAGTGTATTATAATTATAACAAAAAATGAATACTATTTGATGTTTTTCAGCTAATCCGTATAATCTGTCCAGACGATCCGGAGATAATGTGTACGACAATGTTTGATGTATTGATACTGCTATCAGTTTCGATCTTTATTGTCGTACTGTCGCATAAAATCAAATTAAGTCCTGTATTGGGATACCTTACGATTGGTGCTATACTCGGAAAGCATGGATTCAATATCGTGCAAGATCACTCAGTGATAGAAATGCTTTCTGAATTAGGGGTTACGCTTTTGTTGTTTGTTATAGGTCTAGAGCTGACGTTTGAAAGACTGATAAAAATGAGATGGTATGTTATTGGAATGGGAGGAGGGCAGGTGATTTTCACATCAGTGTTACTCTCTATCATAATCATGAAGATATCCTCTCTTGAGCATCATGTATGCATTTTAATAGGAACGTCTCTCAGTTTATCTTCAACTGCAATTGTGATGCCTGTGCTAGAAGAAAATAAGAGAACATCAACGCGTGTAGGGCGTGCAGCACTTGCAATACTACTATTGCAGGACATTATAGTAGTGTTGCTGTTTTCTGTTACAGAGCTCTTATCCACAAAGGAAAGTACAGATACTATACTATCTGCAATGGGAATTGCAGCACTTAAAGCAATTGTCGGCATTATTGGTATTACTATTGTAGGGCGTATTCTTTTAAGGCCATTTTTATCTTTGATTGGAAGCGTGAAAAAAGAAGAAGTATACGTAGCTACTGCTGTTTTTTTAGTACTTGGTGCTTCACATGTAATGAAAAAATTTGGTGTATCAGAGGCAATGGGTGCTTTACTAGCTGGAATATTAATTGCTGAAACAGAGTACAGACAAAAAATAGAAGAGAGTATAATGCCATTTTATGGTCTGTTGTTAGGATTATTTTTCTTTACCGTTGGGATGTCACTCGATTTAGATGAAGTTGCTCAGAATTATGAGAAAATCTTTTGTGGAGCTGCCGTGCTACTTATTTGTAAGGGGTTGATAATTGGGATGTTATGTAGGTTATGGAAGATGAGTTGGGGAGCAGCAGCTCATGCTGGTTTGGTTTTAGGGCAAGGCGGAGAATTTACTTTCGTATTATTTTCTCTAGCTTCAGGAAAAGGTCTTATAGAGGCGGAAATGACACGCTTGTTATACATGATTGTGACGGTCAGTATGGCTTTCACTCCATTATTAGCCTTTATTGGTATGAAAATAGAAGATTTGGTAGAATCGAAGAATTTATCATTAGCTTCAAAAGAACATAGTGAAATCAGTGATCTTGAACAGCATGTAATAATTGCTGGATTTGGTAGAGTAGGTCGTACAGTTGCATATATGTTAGAGCAAGAGCAAATACCGTATGTAGCATTAGATAGTAATGTAATGTTAGTAAAAACTGCTAGGAGAGAAGGTTTTCCAGTATTTTATGCTGATTTTCTTAAAAAAGAGTCGTTAGATACCGTAAGAACAAATAAAGCTCAAGCTGTAGTATTGTGTATGAGTGATAAAGGTATACTAGCCAAAGCAGTAAGAATGTTTGGAGAGTGTTTCAGTGATGTGCCTCTTATAGCTAAAGTAGAGGATTATAGGCACTCAAGAGGAATTAAGAAATTAGGAGCATCTCAAACTGTGCCAACAACGATAGAAACTGGTTTACAGTTGGGAGGATGTGTATTGATGAGATTGGAGATACCGGAAAGTGAAGTTATAAAATTGAAGCAAAAAATCAGAAAGAATGATTATCTATTGATAGAGGAAATAGAGCTATTTAAGGGTGTATCGCATGATTAGTAGTAGCTAAAGTTTACATTATGTCTGTTATTTGTGATACTAAATGTAGGGAGTTCTAAAAAAAAGATGTTCAAAAATTTATTTGTACTTTTGAAGTTTATTCTTCTGTATGATTTAGTGAAAGGTATAGTACTAGGTATATTCTACTGTTTTAAGCCTAAAGTTACGATACGATATCCGTTTGAAAAGAACCCTATTAGTACGAAGATGAGAGGGGAGCATATGTTGATGCTATATGATAATGGAGAGGAAAGATGCATAGGTTGTAAATTGTGTGAGGCTATATGTCCTGCACAAGCCATTACAATGGTAACGGCTCAACTCAGTAACGGTACTAGATGTGCAACACACTATGATATAGATATGACAAAGTGCATATATTGTGGGTTATGTCAAGAAGCATGTCCAGTATATGCGATAGTGGAGGGGCCAAACTATGACTTTGCAAAAGAAACACATGCAGAACTAATATATACAAAATCTAAATTGTTAGATAATGGAAAAAGATGGGGAAAGATTTTATAAAAAAATAGAACGGTTACGATAATAATTATCGATTCTTGGGAGTAATTTAGGGTATATCTCCTCGAAATATGCTTTGCATGCTACTTGAAATTTATACCAGTCACAGCGTCGAAATTGAGTAATATCTTGTACAAATATCGTATTGTTGACTATTTCATGATTAGTCATCTTTTTCAGCCATTTGTTCTGATCAAAGTATTGTAGTCTCCTACTACAGGTCAGTTCTACATACTTACAGTACTCTTGTATTCTATGTTTGATGTTTGGTATTTTAAAAGTGCTACTAAGAAATTGTTGTAATTGTTTTTTATTTTGTATGTAATTAATTTTAGAGCATTGCATAGATTGCATATAGTGTTTTAGTAGATATATTGCAGCTTCTATAAAGATTATGTTATTATCTACGATTGGATTCTTTAATCTTGGATCGTACCACACGACGTTTACTAAATCTGGTAAAGTAAATGCATCTAGATGTCCTATTTGAGCATAAGAATGCTGATGATATAACGCATTTATCTCATCTATTATTCCAGAAAAATTTTGATGTGCCCATGTATCGGAATATGCATGTGATGCTATACCTATATAGTAAGGATCTTTAGATTCTAATCCTTTAACTAACATTTTCTTTGCTAAATTAGCATTCTTAGTTGTGCATAAAGAATGTTTAGTTTGATCTTCTCTATTTATTGCTACTATTTTGGGATTTCCAGGTATAAAATGGAATGCAAGATATAATATGAATGGTAGTTGAGGTGGGTTTATTATATTGTTGCTACAACTTATACAATTTGTGAAGAGTTCTATTTTTTCCTCTACGTTGGATAGGTAAACTTTATACTGAGTGTGGTTATGATCAACGTATTGAGCACTATATGCTATCCTATAAGAATCTCTAAATGTAAAACCTGCAGTAATAGCAACGATAAAATTAATATAGTAATGAAATTCGAAATTCATTTTTTACTTTAGTGTTCTCACGTACAAATCTGCATATCACATTTAATAATTTGTAGGAGGTATTATATATTGTTTTCTGCAATATGAACAAGTTGTGCTACACTTATACATATCAATTTATGTTCTGCTGCAAATCGAAAGACATTACTTCCGGCTAATGGAAAACCGTTTACGTCAAGTACTTCACATCCTGCCCCTGCTTCATACATATTAGCTAGTTGCATTAGAAAAATAATTGATTCTGTATGTCCCTTCCTAATTTTTAATCCACCATCTCTAGCAATGATTGGAAATACATGTCCGGGAGTTTTAAATGATTGTGGGGTAGAGGAAGGATCTGCTAAAGCATTAATAGTTCTTGCCCTTTCTACTACAGAAATACCTGTTGTAGACTCTGAATAATCTACAGATGTGGTGAAAGCCGTAAAGTCACTGCTTCCCCTCACGTCTTGTAATTCTAATGAGAGTTTTTTAGCTATAAAAGCAGAGATAGCTACATATACAAGTCCCTTACAATGAGTGATCATGAAATTTATAATTTCTGGTGTAGCTTTTTGAGCTGCTATTACAACGTCACACTCATTCTCTTTTTCATTATCATATAAAAGTATTGGTAGTCCATTTCGAAGTGCACCTATAGCAGCTTCTACATCATGATAATTGTCTTTCATTACTATATAGAAAATGATCCATCGATAGAGTGATATATATAGCAATAAAAGTCAATCTATGAGCTTAGTTATGTTAAATCCATTATCATGTATGTGTAGAACGTATCTCAATATAGCAATTCTTTTATTTTTCAAATTTTCAAATTTTGAATAAAAAATAAAACATCTAATAGTGAATTATTGACATACATCACATTCGTCAGTGGTAGAGGAGAGTTTACGTGCTCCGATATTCATTTCGAGTTGAACAATATTACTACTTTGCTCTGAATGGGAAATTTTGACACTCTTAAGTGAATGAGATCTAAGATAGTAAAGAGATTTTATACCTAACTCCCAAGCTCTCTTGTGGAGATTATGGAGATAGGTCTTATCTACATCTGGTGATAAGAACAGATTTAGAGATTGTGCTTGGCATATGTATTGTTGTCTTGCTGCAGCTTGTTCTATCAAACACATTTGATCTATCTCAAATGCTGTTTTAAAAATTTCTTTTTCTTCTTGCGATAGGAATGGTAAGTGAGATACAGAGCCATCATTTGCCATAATAGAAGTCCATATTTCAGGAAGATTTTGGCGTTTTTCTTCTAGCAATTTTGCGAGATTCTTATTTTGTACGTAATGTGTTCCTGATAATGTTTTATGAGCGATACAATTTGCTTGCCATGGTTCTATACATGGTGACGTATTACTATTGAGGATAGATATAGAGGCTGTTGGTGCTATGCCAGTTATGTGAACAAACCTTTTCATTACTCCGGCTTTTTCTGCATCTGGGCAAGCTCCTCTTTGTTTGGCAATTTCAGTAGATGCAATTTCGGACTTTTTCTTTATATGAGAAAAGATCTCTTCGTTGTATGTTTTAGCCAGTTCTGAATTGAATGGAACTCCTTTTTGTTGAAGAAAATCGTGCCATCCCATCACGCCAAGGCTTAAGCTTCGTTCTTGAGAGGCAGCATAAACAGCATTCTGATGCCATGGGGAGTTTTTAGCGGAATCTATAAAATCCTCTACTACATTATCGAGAAAGAGCAGTATATCGTGTATAAATCTATCATTATCTTTCCATTTTTCATAATCTGCTAAATTAACTGAAGATAAAACACATACCGCTGTTCTCACTTTACTGTTATAGTCTTTTCCGGTCGAAAGAACTATTTCGGTGCATAAATTGGAAAGTTTTACTTCTAACTGTAGTTTTTTATAAATATCAGGACGTTGTTTATTTACGCTATCTATGAAAATGATATATGGCACTCCTGTTTCAAGTCTGCTTATGAGTAACTGTATCCATATCTCACGTGCTTTTACAGTACGTATTATCTCTCCGGTAGCTGGACTTCTGAGATGCCAATCACCTCCATCAATCATTGCTTTCATAAAATCATCTGTTAAAAGCACTCCGTGATAAAGATTGATAAATTTTCTGTGCAAATCCCCACTTCCTACTAATTTTTTAGCATCGATAAATTCCCTGATTTCAGGGTGTGAATCTTGTAAATATGCGGCTGCACTTCCTCTTCTTAAGCTTCCTTGTGATACAGCTAATACTGCTGAATCCGACACTTTAAGAAATGGCATTATGCCAGATGTACGACCCTTACCACTAATTTTCTCTCCTATAGAACGTACATGTCCCCAGTAAGTACCTATCCCCCCTCCTCCTGCTGAGAGTTTGCCATTTTCATGTATTGTATCTAATATTCCATCTAAACTATCCGGAACTTCGTTCAGAAAACATGAGACTGGATATCCCCTAGTAGTACCACCACTAGATAATACCGGAGTAGGAGGTGAAAAATACCCCAAGCTCATATAATCATATAATCTTTGAGCATGTTCTCTATCAGATGCGTAATACGATGCTACTCTTGAGTATAAATCTTGTGGTGTTTCATTACCTATCAAGTATCTATCTTTCATCACGGTACGAGAGAACTCTGTCAGTCTTTCGTTGCGACGTAAATCTATATTAACGTCAAACTTACGTTGCTTGATGATAGTGTTCATGAATTGTAAAACCTTCTAATTAGAAGAATAGGATAGCATGAATTAGAACTTATTTAAAAGATTTTTCTTACTTTAGTTGATGAAAGAATATCCATACAAAGACAAAGAAAGCCGAAGAAATCAGGTATTTCAATACACCATTGGTCGGGGCAGAGAGATTTGAACTCCCGACCCTCTGGTCCCAAACCAGATGCGCTACCAGACTGCGCTATGCCCCGTAACTACATGTCAAAAACTTAAATGTTAAAAACACATAGCATGATGTATATTGATTGTTACTCCATAGTTCTAGAGATGTCAAGAAAGTGCAATAGCACTAACATTCTGATTTTGTATCTTTATTCTTCTCCTGTTCTGCTATTGGTTCTAATCCAAGCATTGCTCTTTTTTCGTTAACAGTAATAAATGTAGCTTTTTCCAGTCTTTCCCACGTTGAATGTACCCTGTCGGCCATTGCACTTAGAAGAGTTGCATCGTGCTTAAGTTGGAAGTTAGAGGTTTTCCTAATTAGCCATTTGTTGAGATGATGTACAGTGTGTTGTACAAGAGGTATTACAGTTTGTTCAAGAAAAGAAATTCTAGCTTGTTCAAAATTATTATATTTATTTTCGCCTGGAAGTCCTAATAATTGTGGAGGAACACCTAGTCCTATTGCTATTTCTCTAGCACTACACATTTTAGATTCCAAAAAATCCATATCTTGAGGAGAAAAACCGAGACTTTTTAACTCCAAGCCTCCTTCTAATAGAAGCAATCTACCTGCATTATCAGGACTAGTAAACGCATTTCGTATAGATTCTTGTAATCTTTCAAATTCTTCTTGATTGACATAATTTTGAAGTGTTAAAACAGCACTGGGACGTGCCCCGTTTTGCAATAGTGATTGGTTCCAAATACTTGCTTGATTATGTTGATCAACGCTAATTGCAATAGACTCAATAGATGAAAGTCCATACCAATTAGAAAGTGGATTGAAGCTTTTAATGTGTAAAATATCAGACATACCATCTTCGCTAATTGCATAATCACTGTATGAATTGCCGATTGTATGTCTATATCCAGCACGCTTTCCATCTTTTCCAGCCAAAACATTAATTACGCTAGGACATAGAAGTTCTAATGTTTGAAAATTCATATACTGATCGTCGCCTTGTTTTCCAAGAATAAATGCATTTCCACTAATAAGACGATAAGTGTACAATGACTCTAAAAAATCTGTTCCATTTTGCTCTGAATTAGGATTTTTGAGTAATTCTAAAATTGGATGAGTATGGAGGAGGATATCTCCTTTATTCGATGATTGATATAGCTTTATCGGTATGCTCGCAGCAGTGTTAGCTATCATCTTAATAGCTCTGTGTACTATTACATTTTCTGTATATGCTTTTGCAAATTCTTCATAGCGTCTGTTGCTCCAGACTGGTTTACCAAGTTGATATATATAGGAAGAGCCAGAAGGTTTAAGAGAAGATTTTGTATGTAACATTTTAGATATTCTTGACAGCATTGTATTTGCAGTTAAATTAGTCTTAGATGTTCGAACTATGCTATAGGTATGCAATATGTGGTAGTAGTTTAATGATGAAATATTATTTTTACTAAAAATATGGAAAATAGTGATAAAGCAGCAATTCCTTCAAAGGAACAGCAAATGCCTATGCTAGATGTGCGATTTCAGTTCTTAAAAGACTTATCATTCGAGAGTAATGGTCATTATATTACTTCTGAATTGCCTATACAGCAGGATATCAGAGTGTCGTTTAACGTAAACGTGATATCATTCGAAGTGCAAAATTTGTATGATGTAGTGCTAAGTTGTAAGATAGAATCGATGTTTGAAGAGCAATTAGTATATGTTATTGAATTACAATATGGTGCTAGAGTAATGCTCTCTGAACATATATCTGAGTATGAAAGAGATATTATGCTGTTTGTTACAACACCTACTTTACTATTTCCGTATGTGAGGAATATCGTTTCTGAAACCGTATGTCTTGGTTCTTATCCGACTTTACTGCTAGCTCCATTTGATTTTGCAGCGTTGTATGCAAGAAATAAAAAAGAATAGCTTCAGTATGGTATTTGTAAGAACTTGCTTATTTTACCTTACGCTTTTCATTTGGACATTTATGATTACCGTAGCTTTTTCTCCAATCTTTATATCTGCTACCCTTAAAAAAGTAGCAAAGCAAAGAATTGGTGTTATATGGGCGTTCGGAGTGATGACGCTTTTGCGATTAATTTGTGGAGTGAGATATCGAGTATTGTATGATGATATTTCTATAGTAAATGAAAAAAGAATACTTATCGGTTCTAGGCATGAATCGCCATGGGAAACGATGTTTTTTTTTACTGTATTTAAAAAATTATCGTTTGTTGTAAAAGAAGAGTTGCTGAAAATCCCATTTTATGGATGGTATTTAGAAGTACTAGATATGATTCCAATAAAGAGAAATCATGGAATGGGTGCATTGCGAAAGGTAATAAGAGGTGCTGAGAGAAATTTGGAAAATGGTGGTAGTTTTTTAATTTTCCCAGAAGGTACAAGAGTACCTCATGGTGTTGTTGCCGATTGCAAGCATGGAATATATGCTGTGTACAAAAATATCGTACAGAAATTTGGAGATGTACCACTTGTTCCAGTTGCCCTGGATTCTGGTAAATTGTGGAAAAGAGATCAATTTAGAATTGAACCAGGGCTCATCACCGTAAGAATACATAGTAGGCTACTGCCCAATCTATCTCAGGAGGAGTTTATAAAAACTTTACAGAAAAGAATAAACTCAATTTAATGCTATACTGCATGTATGAAGTATGCCATATATCTCGTGTTACGTGACTACAAATTCATATTTTTGGAGTAGAGTGCGATTGCATTTCCTTCACTATCTGTAATTACAGCTCTAAAGCCATAATTTCCAATACTTTCCACCGGTTTTAAAAGAGTTCCTCCACTTTTTAGTGCAGTTGCTACTGCTTCATTAAGAAATCCTTCGACATTTAAATATATTAATGCTCCATTTTTTGAAGGTTTTCTATCTTCCATGATGGCTAAGCAACCGGAAATGTTGTCATTTACATGAGGTAATAAACCAAATTCTAGATTATACTCCGAAATTTTCTGAACTTCTTGGTTGAGAACTGCACTGTAAAACGCGATTGCTCGTTCTAGATTTTCTACTGGTATATCTACCCAGCATATGGTATGTTTTTCGTTCATAGTTTGTACGCAAAGTAGTATCAGTACAACATTTTTATTTTATGTCAACTTGTGTAAGCTTTTGCTGATATTTTATCTTTGTATATAGTTGTCTGTTACATCACTATATTGTTTGTAAATCAAAGATAGTGTAATCTAAGGATGATATTCCTTATATAAAATTAATTATGAGTAAGGTAAAACGCATCATTTTAAAAGGAACAAAATATGAAATGGGATTTAAATACGGTGTGACGCTTGAGACAGAATTGAGGCTCTCTCTTGATATTTTAAAAGAGTTTTTTGTCAACAAGTATCAAATTCAGATCGATACGTTGTTGAGTAAAACTGATGCATTTTATAGAAGATATCCAAGTGCGTATCAAGATTTCATAAAGGGAATAGCAGATGGCTCTACCCTTACCTTAGACGAAGTAAAGATATTAAATGGAATGGAAACTCTTAACTCTTTGATTGTTAATAGGAGTGAGGTAAGTGCTTGTGCTTTTATCTCAATACCTCCTTTCAAGACTAAAAGTTCAACAATTATAGGAAGGAATTATGACTTCCATGAGCCTTTTTCTAAAATAGCAAAATACCTTACAGTTACGGTATTACATGAAGAGAATATGATACCAACTGCCTTTATTGCGATGCCAGGTCAAATATATTGTCCTTCTTGCATTAATCAAAAATCATTGTTTGTTGAGTTCAATAATGGTTCTCCGTCTGGTGGAAAAGCAGTAAATCAAAATAGTGAATCTCTGCTTATAAAGCTATTAAATACGCTTCAAAATAGCGGTAGCTTATCAGAATTAGATACGAAGCTTAAGAAATTAGATTCCGACTATTCTCTTATAGTAAATGTTGCTAGTAAGGAGCGTGTGCAATCCTACGAATATTCTTCATATAGTGGAATGAAAACGTTTACTCCAGATGAGGATAGCGTTTACGTTTCAACTAACTTTTATCTTAATGAAACATGGGAAAGTATTACTCCCTCGGATGAAAATACATGGCTTGGTGTGTCGAGGAGGGATAATTTATTGAACCTTGCGCAAAATGTTATTTCTGTGTCTGATGTAATGAATATGATGGATAAGAAGATATCAGATGGAGGAGGGATGTGGAATCTTACCATATACCAAATGGTTTACGATACCGGTGCAAATGACTTATATCTTAAAAGAACACTTGAAGATGAAAAGTGGGAACATATTAGTATGAACGATATGTTTCTAGATGTAGTTTTTTACCATCAGGAGGAGTTATAAATATTGTTTCCATCATGAGTATTAAAGTGATATTAGGCGTTACCGGAAGTATTGCCGCCTATAAAGTTATAGATTTAGCAAAAGCGTTGCATCGTAATTCTTGCGATGTGCGAATAGTACTTTCAAAAACAGCATCTAGTTTTATATCAGTTTTAACATTAGAATCTCTATTTCCTAAAAAAGTATACGAATATGACGATACTATCGAAAATGGCGAGATGCTTCATATTTCACTTGCAAAAACATGCGATGTCGTACTAATAGCTCCTGCCTCTGCTAATGCAATTTCTAAGTTAGCAAATGGCATTGGAGATTGTCTATTATCTACTTTGTGTTTGGCTACGCGACAATCAATAGTATGTGTGCCAGCGATGAATGAAGGAATGTGGGAAAATGTTTTTGTTCAGAGAAATGTAGAAATACTACGGAAAAATGGAGTTCATATATTAGGTCCAGTTAATGGAGAACAGGCGTGTGGTGATGTAGGGATTGGTCATATAGCTGATACTTCAGATATAGTAGACTATATACTTCAACTGAAAACTCCAAAGTACTTACTAGGTAAAAAGATTGTTGTAACTGCTGGTTCCACAAAAGAGAAAATAGATCCAATACGTTTTTTGAGCAATTATAGTTCTGGTAAAATGGGATATGCAATTGCTGGAGTAGCGAGAAACATGGGTGCGAATGTTACTCTTATTAGTGGTTCTACTGCATTAAGTGTTCCACTTGGCATAAATTTTATTCCTGTAGAAAGTGCTTTTGATATGTTAAATGCTGTTGACAGAGAAGTTGACAAAGCAGATGTATACGTTGGAGTCGCTGCGATAGCAGATTATCGGCCAGAATCATATTCACACGAGAAGATGAAAAAGCGGAAAGAAGTGATAGAATTACGTTTAAAAGAAAATGTTGATATCATAAAATATGTCAAAGAAAAGTATCCGAAAACTTTTTGTGTGGGATTTGCAGCGGAGACAAATGATTTGGAAAAACATGGCCTTGAAAAGATAAAAAATAAGTGTTTAGACATGGTGGCCGTCAATGATGTGTCGAATAATCAGGTCTTTAATAGCGATTACAATGAAGTGCTTTTATTAGCGAAAAATGGAAAATCTCTTCATATACCAAAAAATACAAAAGCTATTATAGCTACCGAATTACTACGGTATGTTAGTGAAAGTCTTTTTGAGAAGTAAGTTTCTTTATTACTTTAAACATCATAATATTAATACATATCAGTATTCCTGTAGCAAGCAGGTAATACGGTTGAGGTGAAGCACCAAGTAGTATAAAACTCCAAAACGTCATCAAAGGGAGTTTTAGATAAGATACTGGAGTTAGAAAATTTAGAGTCGCTAATTTAATAGACAAAAATAATAGTATCACATTAACTATTCTTAGCATGCTAATAATGAAGAGAGAAAATATATCGGTACCTGTAAAAGCAGACATTTTCTTTACCGAGAAGAATAAAAGGAAAAGTGCGGTAAAGGCAAAAGTATAAAATACCTGCACTATAAAGTGTTCTGTTGTAGCTTGTTTTTTGCATACAACTTCATATAATGCCCAAGAGAATGATGAGATTATAGCCATTGTAAATCCGTAAACAGAAACTTCGATATGAGTTCTTAGAGTGAAGAAAATGACTATATAGCATAATATACCAGAAATGAATGATATTACTCGTAACTTTTCGTTCTTAGTAATAGAAGCAATAGATACAGTAATTATAGGAGTCAAATAATTGACTAATATGGCTTGAGTACTTCCAAAATGCTTTACAGCTTCTATCCACGTTACCATGCCTGCTATACTTAATATAGAACGTAATATATATGGCACTATTTTAGCTTTTTGTAGCTCTTTCCGATAAAATATACCTACAAATGGTAGTAATATGGCTGTTCCTAGTATACATATCACACCAAATTGTTCTAATGGCCCTATATTATTATTGCGGAACTTCTCAAATCCAAGTGAGAGAAGACAAAAGCAGGATAATGCTAGTATTTTGCATAGTACTCCTATGGCATATTTTTTATAGTCCGTAGATATATACATATACACTAAAACGCTTGCTAGTTATGAGTATAAGAAATACATGTAGCAGTTCTCGCTCATATTCATGATAACGAAAGTGATAACTAGATCAATATAGTGACTTGCTAGTGAAGGTTACTCGTTTAATTTTTTAGTACTTTTCAGTAATTTATTATTAAGATGATTTTATGTATTTTTTACTTTTAGAGTATATTCTGTCAAAAATGATAACAAAGAGATTGTTTCCTACTATATTGCCAACTGTTCCAATGCTATCCATTACAATGTAAATTGCTGTCATAATTCCTAGTGCTTCAGATGTAAAGTTTAAATATTCTCCTAATATTGGTGCGATAATAAAAATTCCTCCGCTGGGAAGGCCACTTCCAGAGAATTTTGCAATATTCACTACTAATAAAAGTATGAACATTTCATATATAGAAAGTGGCGCTAAAATACTTTGATGTACCAAGATTGCAAGAAAAGGGATAAGTATACTCTCTCCTATCGTGTGTATACTAGTAGTTACGGTAATTGCTGCCTTCCCATTTTCCTTATCAACTACATTTTGCTCTACTGCTTCAATAGATAAGGGTAGTGCTATTGTACTAGACATTGTACTAAAACCTGTAATAGATGGCTTAATTAAAGTTGTTGCAATTTGTTTAGCTGATCGGTTAATTGATACATATGCCGCGATTATAAACATTATTCCGAGATACAGGAAAAGTAGAAGTATGCTGATAATAAGGTTTATAGGATATGTGCAGAGTGTATCTTGAAGTCCTTTATCTTGTAGTATTTTGAATATGAATCCAGATATGAAAATCGGTATTAATGGGAGTATTATATAACTGATAAGAAATTTTATTGCTGTTTTTACGATATTAGCGATTTTATCTACTGTAAAACCATAATAGTTATTACTCACATTAATGATAATCGCTAAAAGTGCGGAAAATATAAATACCATCATATTTAAATATAATGGAAAAGTAGGTATGCCTAATGTAAAAAGTTGCTTTATATTTTCTCCTGATGTGAGGATTTTTGTGTTTTTGTGTACTATTGGGATGAATTTGAGTACAGCAGAAGAGCTAAAAACTGAAACTAATATGGATAAGAAATTTGATAAAATAATACAAAGTAGAAGACAAATGATAAATCGCATTCCGTCTTTGTTGTTGAGTTTTCTAAAGCAAAAATAAACTGAATGAAAGATGATAAATGGTACGCATATCCTCATTACGTCTTTTAATAAAAGGCTTATAGAGTATATAAAGGATTGTATATTGAATGAAATGTATTCATGAAGAAACATAACTAACGCAGTAGCTAAGATAATTCTAAATGAAGAAGACCTCATGAAAGACATTTTTTATTGATTAATTTGTTATAGCATTTTTTGTATATCGTTATGATATTCTATAATATCTTGAAATGACTTGATGTCAGTATCATTTTTATATTTCTCAAATTTACCTTCGATACTTTTAATCATCTCCTGAAATGATATTCTATCATTTAAGAATTGTTGTACGTAAAATTCATTTATAGCGTTTAGTGCAACAATAGACGAATGTGTCATACTAGTTTTTGCTAGCCTAAATAATGGGAAGAGTTCAGTGTCTATATCGTAAAATTCAAAGGTTTTATTTTTGAAAAAATTATTTTCCGAGGCACTTTGTGAATCTGAAGTCTTATTAGCATCGTGTTGTTGTGGATATAATATTGCATCCATAATAGGAGATACCATGGTAGGAGTTCTACAGTGCATAATAGATGTGCCATTTTTATATTGTACAATTCCGTGCACAACAGCTACAGGATGAAGTAATGCATCAACATTTTGCATCGGAATACCGAAGAGGATTGACGCTTCGTACATTTCGAATACTTTATTCATCATAGATGCTGAATTGACTGTTATAACATTTCCCATTTTCCAAACTGGATGCGTGAGAATATCCATTTTAGTGGCATCTTGAGGTAATATTTTGTTTTTCCATATAGAGCTACCAGTTGCAGTAAGTATAAGTTTCCTTACATTGTTAATATTGCACGTATTTGTGTCATTATTGAGCGTAAGTATGCTGTGTATTGCATGATGTTCTGAGTCTATTGGAATTATTTCTACTCCGAGTTTTATAGCATGTTCTATAAATAGTTTGTTCCCACATATTATAGCTTCTTTGTTGGCAATAATTAACCTCTTACATGAATGCATTGTTAGAATCGTTGGAATGAGACCGGCTATTCCGCTAATTGCACTTACACATGTATCATGTTGTTCGTATTGTAAGAAATTGCATATTTCTTCCGTTTCGGATAATATACGGACTTTTCTTTTAAAATCAGTACTCCTAATTTGTGAGATAGCACTTCTATTTGTGATTATTATATTTGTTATATCGAACTCTCTTACTATTTTTTCGAGCTTTTTGATATCAGAGCCTCTTGTCATAATACTCTTAATTGCATGAGTGCAACCAAGCTTTTTAAATGCTTGTAATGTAGCAAGACCAACACTACCAGTAACCCCTAATATTATAACCTTTTTCATATACAGATAAGCTTTTTTAACATGCATTTTCTATGATACTGTGTATATCCATTTTGTTTTAGCATTTCTATATGATATTTTGTAGCGTATCCCATATTTCGTTCTAATCCATATCCGCTATACATACTACTCATGTTACTTATAATAGTATCTCGTGTAACTTTTGCAATTATAGAGGCTGCTGCAATTGTTACGGATTTGGTATCTCCCTTTATTATGGGAATTACAAGAGCTTCAGGTATCTCAATTTTTCTGTTTCCATCTATAAGTGCTACGCAATTTGGAGAGCGAAGCATTGTTATTGCTCGTTGCATGCTAAGCTTAGCAGCATTTAGAATATTCATTTTCTCTATTTCACTGATGCTAGCACCTCCTACTGCATACTCTACTTCGAGCCTCATTAATTCATTATAAATATCCTCTCTCTTTTTTTTGGATAGCTTTTTAGAATCATTGATATTGAGTGAGAGCAAGCGCTCATCATATACAACAGCAGCACTTATAACAGGCCCTACTAATGAACCTACTCCACATTCATCAGCTCCAATTACTGCTTTTGTTTTATATTGCTCCTCTATCTCGTTATTTGGTAGTGTTGTCACGATTTACTTTTTAAATGATCTAAATTTAGTCATGGCTGAAATCAAGAAGAATATTACAGTTGGTATAGATTTTGGTACAACAAATTCACTTATAGCATTCGTAAATGAGGATAGCAAAGTGATTGTAGTACCAGTTAATGAAGATCTTAGTCGTTCCACTTTATTACCATCTGTAGTACGTCATGATTCGCTAGGAAAAAGTACGGAAATCATATCTGTAAAGAGACTGATAGGTGATAATCCTACCAGAAAGAAGTATATTAACTACTTTGGTGGTGAGGAGTTCGATTTTGGAAAAAATATAATAAGTATGGCGATGGGGATTTTTAAAAATCTTAGAAGTAAAGCAGAGGAATATACTGAATCTACGATTACTGATGCAGTGATAACTGTGCCAGCTCATTTCAATGATTCGGCGAGGATAAGTATTAAAACAGCTGCTGAGTTAGCTGGATTCAATGTAATTAGAATGATAAACGAACCGACAGCAGCTGCCATAGCTCATTGTATGTTAGACAACTTGAATGATAGAAGTATAATGGTGTACGATCTTGGAGGAGGGACTTTTGACATTTCTATCTTACAGGTTCGGAACAGAATATTTAGAGTTATATCTACTAGTGGAGATAGTACTTTAGGTGGTGATGATTTTGATATTGCTCTTGCTAATCTATTAAATGCTAAATGTGGCTTTGAAGAAAAAGTTATTACCAATGATATGGTTTTGCAAGCGAGGAAAATTAAAGAAATATTGAGTTTGTATGATAATTACACTGGTTCTTGGAGAGACCATGAAGTATGCTGCACGCGTTGTGAATTTGAAGAAGCAACTCAAACTTTAGTAGATAGAACATTTGATGTGATGCATATTGCGTTGAAAGATGCTCAATTGTCGTTAAATGATATTAGAGAAGTTATCTTTGTTGGAGGTGCGACTAGAATGCCAATGATTAAAGAAAAGGCTAAGAGATATATGAATGGTCTACAAGTCGATTTTTTAGCAGATAGTATAATCCTACCGGAGGAAGCTGTAGTAATAGGTGCAGCAATGCATGCTAAATCTCTTAGTTCACAAAATGGAACTCATCTCTTGCTGGATGTGATTCCGCTAAGTATAGGAATAGAAGTATTAGGTGGTGCAGTTGAATGCATTATTCCACGTAATACTCCTATACCAATTATGATGAAAAGCGTTTTTACGAATTCTCATGAAGAGCAAAATTCTTTTGATATACATATAACTCAGGGCGAAGGAGAGCACGTAATGCAATGTAAAACTTTAGCGAAGTTTAAAGTACCGATTATTCACAAAGTAAAGAAGCAAGAGGCGAAACTTGAGCTATTGTTTTGTATAGATGTGAATGGCATATTAAGCGTTACTGCTGTTGAAAGAGTAGGCGGTACCGTAAGAGATGTAATAATTAAACCTCAGTATAATTTATCTGAAGAAGAGATTAATGCCTTATTTATAAAGGAAAATGAAACATAACGTAGTATTGTTCAATGATTTCAATGTATAATATATTGATTATTGAGCGGTATATATTGTATTATCTCGCATGTTAGTACGGTAATAATGAGTGAATAGTGGTATGAAAAAAGGATTATGGTTATATTTGTTCTTTTTCAGCATTTTGTGTACTACAGAAGCTATAGCACTTGAGCTAGGCAAAGGGAAGAAAGAAGAGTATTTCGTTTCAACAGCTTTTACTTCTGAAATAGTACAGAAAATAGGATTAGAGAAATGTCTTGAGCGCGAAGTTGGTGATAACGTAACGAGCGGGAATGTGAAGGATATTACTGACGGAAGTGTATTTGTCAACGGATTCACGTTTGGAGTTGGTCGTATGTTCAATAATATGGCATTAACTGCTTACTTGAGCCATTCTGCAAAGGAGCTTCCGCAAAATACTTTACAATTATCTGATGGAATGAAAATTACTAATAATTCAATCGGAATTTCTGTTGTGAAGTACCTTTCTAATATGAAGGTTCGTCCTTTCTTTGGGGTAGCAGTAGATATTGTGAGTACGGAGTACGTTTTATCTGACATTAAGTCGTTTGACGAAAACTGGAAGCTTACAGATAGTAAAATTACTAAAATAAATGATTCGTGGGAGAGGTTATCGGGCACACAAATGGTTTTTCATATTCGAGATACTGAAGGTAGAGAAACTAAATGTGACACAGTATGTCTTGCTGCTAGTAGTGGTAATACTTGTGATGGTAGTAATACACCAGTTTCATATGTTGCTTTCAAAAACAAAGCAACATCGCTTGTATCGGATAATGAATTGAGAACTGCCAGTGGCATGAAATTAGGTTTTTCAGTAACTGGCGGTTTATCGTTTAGAGTGAACAACGTAATGATGGAGGGTTTTGTAGCCGCTAATTTAAAGCCTAAGTTGGAATTTAGTGAAAGAGCTATGTATGTGGATAGTAGTATGAAAGATGCGATCACTAATAATTTTATGTCGTATAATGGTATGAGAAGTGCGTTTGCTGACAAATATGTATATGTTCAGCAAAATAATGTGTGTACTATTCCTGAGCCAAATAAGTC
The DNA here is from genome assembly GCF_034359305.1 of Candidatus Fokinia cryptica. NCBI lineage: Bacteria > Pseudomonadati > Pseudomonadota > Alphaproteobacteria > Rickettsiales > Candidatus Midichloriaceae > Candidatus Fokinia > Candidatus Fokinia crypta. Next base: position 259,724 of record NZ_CP110343.1, read on the forward strand.
TTGTTCAGGTGATGCAAATAGTATGATGGGTGGAGTGGATGCCTTTAATGGTGCTACTGTAGATGGAGAAGCTCAATCATCCTACGTTTATACTAACGTCATCTCTTATAACCGATATAACAATCTGATTAGAACTTATATTCCGCAGGAGATAGCTAATAAATTGACATATACCTTGGGAATTAGAGCGCTTTTATTGTTTTAGAGTATGAAAGATCGAATACACATTAAAGATTATCCGTAACTACATTTGCAATTTTTTTTTACTTGTGTATGAGGTTGTTATTATTATTAATCGTTATAAGTACTCTTGCTGGATGCTCTAACTCTATCAAGCGTAAAATTGGAGTGTTACCATCTCTTCCTAATGAAAATATTGTATCGCATAACACTGCATTACCATCTAAAAGTACTAAAGAGCTAATTTTACCGCCTTTATAGGATTTTAGTGCACGTGGCTTTACGGATTCACAATATATAATGAAAATTTTATTTGTATATATTACATTAGCATTTGTATAGAGAAACTTACATCATTTTTGATAAAATCCTTTGCGTTAAAGAAAGACAATGGTATCATTCTGGCATACAAATTTATAACAATTAAGTATTAATGCATGTCTATTTCTAGAAATTCGAATGTGAACAAGTTTCTAAAAAGTTGTGTTCGTATAGGCATTGAAGAAGCACTGCTAGAGTACTCTCAATTGGATATATCGTTTAAAGAGTCTTATAACGAGTTATATAGCATAACCAGGCTATTGATGTTTATTGACAAAAGAAAATGTTGTGAGCAGTTATATAGTGAATTACATAACTTGATGCACAATCTACTTCATGAAGAAGTTGAAAAAAAGGATACTTGGGAGGCTATAATTTCTTTAGAATCAAGAGCGAATACTATTCTCAAAACTGAAGAAGGTATTAGTTTACCATTTTCATCAAGTAGTGAAGCATCAGGAGAGGCGAAGAAAGAGAAGGATAGTGAGGCGTCGGGAGAGATTAAGAAAGAGGAAGAGGCGAAGAAAGAAGGAGAGCAGAGTGCAGAGGAGGAGATAAAGAAAGAGGCGAAGAAAGAGAAGGATAGTGAGGCGTCGGGAGAGATTAAGAAAGAGGAAGAGGCGAAGAAAGAAGGAGAGCAGAGTGCAGAGGAGGAGATAAAGAAAGAGGCGCAGAAAGAGGAGGATAGTGAGGCGTCGGGAGAGACTAAGAAAGAGGAAGAGACGAAGAAAGAAGGGGAGCAGAGTGCAGAGGAGGAGGATATGAAGAAAGAGGCGCAGAAAGAGGAGGATAGTGGAGCGTCGGGAGAAGCTAAGAAAGAGGAAACGAATGAGGAAGAGATGAAGAAAGAAGGGGAGCAGAGTGCAGAGGAGGAGGATATGAAGAAAGAGGCGCAGAAAGAGGAGGATAGTGGAGCGTCGGGAGAAGCTAAGAAAGAGGAAACGAATGAGGAAGAGATGAAGAAAGAAGGGGAGCAGAGTGCAGAGGAGGAGATGAAGAAAGAGGTGCAGAAAGAGGAGGATAGTGTGGCGTCGGGAGAGGCTAAGAAAGAGGAAGAGATGAAGAAAGAATGGTGGCAGAGTGCAGAGGAAGAGACGAAGAAGGAATTGGAGAGATTAACTGATGAGCAGAAGATACGAATGAAACAATTGAAAGCTACTGAAAAGGATTTTGAAAAGTCTTATATAGAAGCACAAGAATATATAAAAACACATCAAGTAGTGAAAAATTATCGTGCAGAGTTGAAATTTTTCGGTCAAAGGCTGGATGAAAAGACATATAAAATCCTTATCTTAGAAACTAAAATAGAACAAAAAAAGCTGATAGGAGATGGAATTGCTGTAGCGGAAATAGAAAAAGAAAAGCTAAAGACAGTATATGAGAGATTGGAGGTAGAAGGAGAAAAACTTGTAAGGATATTACAGGACTCACGAGAATATATAGAAACACATCCAGAAGTAAAAACTGAGAAAGAGAGAAGGAAGCTATTTTCCGAAAAATGAATGAGAAAATTACTGAAGCAGATATACTAAGCAATAAAGCAAAGAGAAAGGAGATGGAAGGTAAATATGATGAAGCAGCTGAGCTTATGAAGCAACAAAGCATTTTGTTCAAAGAAGGCGTTAGACTTGGTGACAAGATGCATGATCTAACAGCAGTGATTGTCGAAACATCAAAATTGTCCGATAAAAATGTTACAATGAAAGGTCATGAGAAAATTGCAGATAGGATGTATACCTCGGTACACGTTCATGATAAAAGCAGCTTATTTATCTATAGTTCTGAAAAATTTGCAGAGGCGTTAAAATTATATGCAGGTAATATATATTTCTGTAAGCCTAGATATGTTGGGCATTATAATCCCGCTATATTTAGTGGAGAAAGAAAGAGTGAGATAAAAATTCTCCCTATGTGTACCCGAAACTTACCAAATTGTTGTCCAGGCAATGAGATGTCAATATTCGACGCATTCCGTTCTCATTTTGACGATGCAGATATGCTCTCACTTACTCAAGGTAATGTTGTATATACTAATTATGATGGTCAAGTTGAATATTCTACTGGCATTGATGATGCAATAAGTATTTTTTCTGATACTCAATAAATCCTAGAAATTTATCAATCTCCACAAAAATATTATCCCTCTTGCTTGGTATTATACAATCCCACCTAAATGACTTACAGTTCTTAATTTTTATCTCTTCTCAACACCTATATCTTCCTCCCTCACCTTAGATCTCACAACTCAATACCTTCTCCATACTGATCCTTCTATCCTCCTCTTTCCTTTTATATTCACTCAAAAGATCATCAACACATCATCCTTCAATACTATCATCTTCCCTAATCTATGTCACTCATTCCTCTCGTATTATTTCTTACATTATTCTTATCATCAGGGTTGTATTTTAGCCTAAATGAAGTGCAAAATCCGTTTTATCAAATTTCTCCGTTAATCATAATGTTACCCAGTATTGCTTTGGGATGGAGTATGTATAAGGGGAACCAGCAAACTAGGGCTAGTGCATTTATAGATGGTGTGAGAAATCCCGATATAATAATGATGTGTATAGTATTTCTCTTAGCTGGAGCATTTAGTGAAGTGATGAGTAAAATAGGCGCGATTCCTTCTGTTGTGAATCTCCTACTAACATTTATCCCATCGAGTTTATTATTGATAGGGCTTTTTATTACTGGCGCTTTCATCTCTACTGCGATAGGTACTTCTATGGGGACTATTGCCACTCTCATGCCATTAGCTACCGCTTTAAGTTTGAAAAGTGGTTTACAGCTGGAGTTAATTTCAGGAACGATATTAGGTAGTGCTATGTTTGGTGATAATTTATCTTTGATCTCCGATACTACAGTAGCTGCTGTTTCTTCGCAAGCTGCGGATCCTAAGAAGAAATTTTACATCAATGCCAAGCTTGCTTTTTATTCTTCGGCAATTGTTGGTGTATTACTGTTATTATTGGGTTTTACAAAAGGAAATGAAGTTTTAACCGCGCATGAATACTCTTTATTTTTAATTTCTCCATATATTTTATTACTTATACTGTCGATGTGTGGTGTAGGTATTTTTCGTAGTTTGGTGATAAGTATTATTGCAGCTGGGATTGTAGGAATTATAGAAGAGCCAACATACCACTTTTTGGATTTTGCAAATAGCATTGTAATAGGGTTTCGCAGCATGAATGAGATTATGATTTTATCTCTCATGATAGGTGGATTATCTGGTTTAATGGGAAATTCGCTTAGTATTTTGAGTAAAGATCTTACAGCTGTGTTTGCTAGAAAGATGAGTAATAAAAAAGCATGTTCTTTTGCGATCGCTTTAATCATCATGATATTTGATGTACTTTTAGCTAATAATACAATAGCTATTATAGTAAGCGGTAAAGCAGTAAAGGAGGCAGCAATTGAGAATAGTATTCCGTTACATTACAGTGCTGCACTTCTTGACGTATTTTCATGTATCTTCCAAGGAATTATTCCGTATGGAGCACAAGTGCTACTTGTGAGTGGAATGACCGGTATATCACCGCTTGTAATACCTCAATATGTGTATTATTGCCATATTTTGCTGTTAGTATCGATATTGCATATAACGTTATGTGCAGATAAAGTGGAATGAGTAGTATGTTGCAAATGATCGATTAAGAGCTTGAGTTAGTGGGTAAAATGTAAAGCATATTTTTCCTCAATTTATACTAAGATGTTGATCTTAATAGAGTGTTGCTGTAAGTTCTAGGATTATAAGTGTAGCATGCAATCAGAAGTAGCATGCTCATACAGTAAACTAAATTTGCGTAAGATAATGAAGAAATTCGAACGTACTAAACCACACGTGAACATTGGTACTATAGGTCACGTTGATCATGGTAAAACTACTTTGACCGCTGCTATTACCAAATACTTCAGTGAGTCGTTTGTAGCGTACGATAAAATAGATAAAGCTCCAGAAGAGAGGCAGCGTGGTATCACAATAAATACTGCACATGTAGAATATGAGACGAAAAATAGGCACTACGCTCACGTTGACTGTCCAGGTCATGCTGACTATGTTAAGAATATGATTACTGGCGCTGCCCAGATGGATGGAGCTATACTTGTAGTTGCCGCTACTGATGGGCCTATGCCTCAAACTAGGGAGCATATACTACTTGCTCGTCAGGTTGGTGTGCCATCAATAGTAGTATTTATGAATAAAATGGATCAGGTGACAGATCCTGAACTTGCTATGCTTGTAGAGGAGGAAATAAGAGATTTGCTTACAAAATACGGTTTTCCAGGGAAAGAAATACCTATTGTAAAGGGATCAGCTTTAAAAGCCTTGGAAGCTTCTTCGTCAGATGCATCGTCTGGAGATGGAGCATGTATAGGAGAACTTCTTGCTGCGGTAGATTCATATATTCCTACTCCTCAGAGAGAACTTGATTTACCTTTTTTAATGCCAGTTGAGGACGTGTTTTCGATTTCTGGTCGTGGTACCGTTGTTACGGGACGTATTGAAAGAGGCGTTGTAAAGGTTGGGGGAGAAGTAGAGATTGTTGGTTTTGGATATAGACATAAGACTGTTTGTACTGGTGTAGAGATGTTTAAAAAGATGCTCGATCAAGGGCAAGCTGGAGATAATGTTGGCCTACTGTTACGTGGTATTTCAAAGGAAGATGTTGAGAGAGGGTGCGTTGTAGCCGCTACCAATACTATAAATCCTCATACTAATTTTGAAGCACAGTTATATGCTTTAAGCAAGGAAGAAGGAGGTAGACATACAGCGTTCTTAAATGGTTATAGACCACAGTTTTTTGTAAGAACTACTGATGTTACTGGCACCATACAGCTTCCTGAAGGAGTTGAAATGGTAATGCCTGGTGATAATGTCACAATTAATGTGGAATTAATAGCTCCTATTGCTATGGATGAAGGTCAGAGATTTGCGATTCGGGAAGGTGGTAGAACGGTAGGTGCTGGTGTTGTATCTAAGATTATTAAGTAGCGTAAAAGTGACGTTGAGAAAAATATGACTCATGTAGTAACCGGTAAATGTATAAGATGTAAGTATACAGACTGTGTAGAAGTTTGTCCGGTTGAGTGTTTTTATGAAGCGAAAAATATGCTTGTGATAAATCCTGATGAGTGTATTGATTGTGGAGTATGTGTATCTGAATGTCCGGTAGGAGCTATTCAATCTGAGATAGATGCTGAACCAATGTGGTTAAAAATAAATTCAGAATACTCTAAGAGGTTTTCTAAAATTCTTCAAAGGAAAGCTCCTATGGCAGAGGCGGAAATTTATAAAGATCATGTAGGCAAGGAGAAATTTTTGAAAGAGAATGACGATGATTGAGCATAGGTAGTCGTTAAAGCGAATAAAGAACATCTAGAGGAGGTTAATGTTTTTTCCTCTCATTTTTTTCGGTGGTGCCGTTAGTGGGAATCGAACCCACGACCTCTTCATTACCAATGAAGTGCACTACCACTGTGCTATAACGGCGTCTACTTATTTTGTCGCTTTTACTCTTTCAATTACGCTATCAATGGATCCAGCCATAAAGAAAGCACTTTCAGGTGTATCGTCAAATTCGCCGTTAAGTAATCTTCTAAAACCTTTTACAGTATCTTCTAAGGGTACAAAAATGCCCTTTACATTTGTAAATACCTCTGCTGTATGAAATGGTTGAGAGAAAAATCTTTGTATTTTACGAGCTCTATTTACTACTATCTTATCTTCTTGAGAAAGTTCATCTATACCAAGTATAGCGATAATATCTTGAAGGGCTTTGTAGCGCTGTAAAATTTTCTGAACATCTCTTGCAGTGTTATAGTGTTCCTCTCCTACTATTTCTTTCGATAAGATAGTTGAAGTACTATCAAGAGGATCTACCGCTGGATATATACCTAACTCTGCTATTTTACGACTAAGAACAGTGGTAGCATCAAGATGAGCGAAAGATGTTGCAGGAGCTGGATCAGTAACGTCATCAGCCGGCACATATATTGCTTGTACCGACGTGATAGAACCATTTACGGTAGAGGTAATACGTTCCTGTAGCATAGCCATTTCAGTAGCGAGAGTTGGTTGATATCCAACTGCTGACGGCATTCTTCCAAGTAAAGTAGAAACTTCACTTCCAGCTTGAGTAAATCTAAATATATTATCTATGAAAAGAAGTATATCTCTTCCTTCATCTCTAAATTTCTCAGCTATTGATAATGCAGAAAAAGCAACAGTAGCCCTAACTCCAGGAGCTTCATTCATTTGTCCATATACAAGAGTTGCTTTCGATTTCGTTAAATCACTTTCATCTATGACACCTGAATCTATCATTTCATGATATAGATCATTTCCTTCTCTTGTGCGTTCTCCAACTCCCGCGAATACCGAAAATCCTCCAAGCGCTTTTGCAATATTATTTATCAGTTCCATAATTATTACAGTTTTACCCACTCCTGCACCTCCAAAAAGACCTATTTTACCTCCTTTAGGATATGGAGCTAGTAAATCAATAACTTTAATACCAGTTACCAATATTTCAGTATCTGGTGATTGTTCGGTAATAGAGGGTGGAGAAGAGTATATACTCCTTCTTTCTGAAGCTATAATTTCTCCTTTATTGTCCATCGGCTCACCTAGAACATTCATCAATCTTCCAAGAACTGCTTCGCCGACTGGTATAGTGATTTGTGTTCCAGTATCTAGAACTTCCATACCTCTGGCGAGCATTTCAACTCCTCCTAACGCAATAGCTTTAACTATATTATCGCCAAGGTACTGAGCAACTTCCAACACAAGAACTCTGCCATCGATTTCGCAACGTAAGGCATTTTTCAAGTTAGGAAGAGTACTTCCCTCAAACGAAACGTCTACAACAGAATCTAACACCTTTACGATTCGCCCTCTATTTTTTTCCATTGATGGGTAAAAATATATCTTAGAAATTTATCCTACTTCTTTGGCGAAGCTTCTGATTCCAATTTAGCACGAGCTTCATCAAAATCTAACTTAACATGGGGAATTTTCTCATTAAGTTTAGCTGTTAATTTGTCCGTTACGTCAACTTCTGGTGCAGACCACAATGGAGCTGCAATTATAACTTTTTTCTTCTCTTTCAGAGCGACCTCTTTTAGAGATTCATCCCATGCCTTCTGCATTGCTCCCATTCCTTTTTTAAAGGCATAATCTATTATTCTACTATTTTTTACTAATGCATTTTCGTTTGCACTAATTTTCTCGGAAAGTTTTGCTATCTTTGCGTCATTTTTAGAATCTCCAGTGACTTTAGATTTGTTCAAAATCTCTCTCTCTTTAGCTAGATTTTGTATAGATTCTTTTATTTTAGCATTCCATTCCTTATCTTTTTCTTCCATTTGGCTAATGATAGCCTTATATCCACTGGATGATTGAAATATCTTAGAAGGATCTGCAACGCCTATTGTTGAATCTTCAGAGAAAGCAAGCATCGGCTGAGTGACTAGAAAAAAGACTGCGACAATGCTCAATAATTTATTTTTCATTGTTAACATTATTAGAAGATATATACGCACCAAGGCTATATATTTTCTGTTAGAAGTTCAAGGGAAATGATTTGTATCACGCATTTATTAATAGAATTTTGAAAAGCCGATCTTGTTCATCAGCATATCCTCAATTAATTCCATTTCATCAGCACTACTTTTATTATCATGATCATAGCCAGTAATATGTAATATTCCATGCACTATTAGCTGAGTAAATCGATGTAAAAATGTTACATTTAATTCAGATATTTCATCTACAATTGGTTTGTGACATATGTATAGATCACCTATAAGTTCATCATTATTTTCACTATTTTTTATAATTTGAGAAAAAGATAATACATTTGTGCTTTTGTTAAGACCTCTGTAAGCCTTGTTTAAGGCAATCATTTTCCTAGTTCCACATAATATTACCTCTAACCGTATTCCATTGTTATGCCTCTTGATATTGCTTAGATACTCTAAAGTAAATTCTGTTATGGCGTAGGTATACTTCTTAACATTATCGAATTTTACATCAGAAAACTGTAAATCTCGCAATTCTTCCGACTGAAATGCTACTTCTTTACGCCATCTACAGCAAGTGATGTACACACTGATTTCTTTCAACATAAACTATGATATCGTGGCACGCCTGAAAGGATTTGAACCCATGACCTTTAGATCCGTAGTCTAACGCTCTATCCACTGAGCTACAGGCGCAATAACTAAGAAGCGAATCGAAACTTGATTTCGCCGTAACATAGTATTACGCTCCATGATGTTAAAGTAAAGAGCGATAAGCATTGCATTCGAAATTTTAAAATTGATGAACTTGATATTAATTGATGGTGCTTCAGGGCATGAATGTAGGGTTGCTATATGCAAGAAAGACAAAGATAAAACAGAACTAAGAGCCCTGTATCAGCAAAATTCTCAAATCCAAAATATAAAAGGGAATGTATATTTAGCTAAAGTGGTACGGGTGGAGAATGCATTACAAGCAGCTTTTGTAGATTATGGTGGGCAGTATAATGCTTTTTTACCACTTTCTAATGTGAGTAATGGATATAGATCAAGAAGTGTTCAAAATAAACATTTGAAGAAAGATCAGTTGTTGGTAGTGCAGATCGTAAAAGAGCAAAAAGACGAAAAATGTCCACTAGCAACAACTTATATTACGTTAACTGGTAGATTTATATCAATAGTATCTCGTTTTTCCAAAGAGCCAATAAGATTTATGAGAAAGCTTGGAAACGATAAGGTGAGACTAAAAAATATAGGTAATGAACTATTGAATAGCGTTAAAAGAAATGAGCGAGTGCTATCCATCATATTTAAGAATGAATCTGAAGGAAGGACTAAAATTGAATTGAAAAGAGATTTTCAATATCTCATAAAGTTGTTGGACAGTATTCTTAAGCATTCAGAAGATAAGAAAAGTCCAGTTTTTTTACATGCGGAGGGGAGTCTTGTAGAGTGCGTCATTAGGGATACGTATAATAATGATATAAAATCGATAATCGTGGAAGGAGAAGAAAAATATCAGCAGGGATTAGCTTTTATGAAGATATTTTTACCTATGCATGTAGGTAAAATAGAGTTGCACAATCACATAACTCCAATTTTTAAGTATTACGACATAGAAGAGAAAATTACTGTACTATACAATAATAAAGTCTCTTTACCTTCTGGAGGTTCTATTGTTATATCTCATACGGAAGCGATGACTACTATAGATGTAAATTCTGGAAAAAACGTTGCTGAAAGTAATGTAGAGAGTACTTCACTTAAAACGAATTTAGAAGCGATAAAGGAAATAATTGTTCAGATAAAATTGCGTGGTTTGTCCGGTACTATAGCGGTGGATTTTATAGACTTAGAACTTACTAAAAATAAAGATTTGATACTCAAAGAAGCTCTTCAACTTAACAAAGATTACAATCTTGATCTTAGGATATTACCACTAAATGAACTTAGTATTATGCATATTACGAGACAGAGAACGCATAATTCTTTCTACGAGATCAATTTGGTAAAATGCTGTAATTGTAGCGGTATAGGATATATTAGAGCAGATCATGCTACCGTTAATGCTATACATAGAGCTATCAGGCAAGAAATATCTGAAAATTCTAAATTGAGTAGCATTACTATTACTATAGGTTCGAGGCTAGCAACTCAAGTCTTGAATCATACTTCTATATATGATGATATTACTAGAAGTACTTCCAGTAAAGGTATTGCAATTCACTTTATTGTAGATCCTCTAGTACCAGAGGCGATGTTTTCTCTTAGTACATCTTCCGAAGTACCTCAAATTACAAATACAGTAATCCCATTTTCTAGGATAGATGAACAATCGTATTTTGATGAAGAAAATGATAGTACTTCTACACGTGTAAAGAATATTGAAGATGTGGCTTTTCAAGGTAAGAATCGGAAGTACTCCAACAAATTTAAGCGAAGAAGGACAAAAGCATCAATTCAGACTCCTAATAACGGATTTGGTAAGATTATACAAAAAATTTCAAACCTTATAAAGCGAAAGGATAAAGATTTTAATTAATCTTTTGTAATATTTATATAACTGTTATGTTAAAGATAACTGATAAAGCTTTAAGTAGGATAAGGGAGCTTATAGAATCCGAGAAGAATAAAGATGGCACACAGAATTACTATCTTAGAGTAGAGGTAATTGGCGGCGGGTGTTCTGGCTATCAATATAAGTTTCTTATCGAGGGAAGAAAGCTAGATGCTAAAATAGATAGTAGAGATTTAATTCATCAAAAATGCCCTGATCTGATAGTAGATAATGTATCGATGACGATGCTAAAAGATAGTACTATGGATTTTATAGATGAACTTGGAGGTTCTTATTTTGCGATCGACAATCCTAACATAAAATCGAAATGTGGATGCGGTAATTCCTTTTCTATTTAACTAATTGATATATAGTATATTTTTCCTCTTTAGTGGCTTTGCATCAAGTATTTATGTTGATAAGTTTTGTGCTTACTTATAGAATAAGGTTCGATATTAGCAACGTTTAGTCATAAATTTATCTGAGTACAGATGTCACTTGATTCAGTCGCAATTGAGATAGAAAAGAGGTATGAGCATATATCAGCATTATTGATGCAATCTTCTTTATCGGTCGACGATATGATAAAGCTAAATCAGGAATATTCCACTTTGGAGCCTGTAGTAAGAGTGATAAGAGAGAGGAGAGATTTAAAAAGAATTGGTGAAGAACTTGAAGTTGAGTTATCTGCTACAGGCGATCCAGAGTTTAAGGAAGCATTACAGAGCGAAAAAACTTCACTCTCACAAAAGTTAGAAAAAGTAGAGCATGAATTTATGCTACTTCTTATTCCAAAAGATATTGACGATGAAAAAGGAGTTATTATGGAGATTAGAGCGGCAGCAGGTGGGGCAGAAGCGTCGCTCTTTGCATATGACTTGATGAGGATGTATTGCAGATATGCGGAGCGTCAGAATTGGAAAGTAGAGATACTATCTATAAGTTCTACTGGGATAGATGGAGTAAAAGAGTGCTCGATATGTATAAGTGGTCGTGGAGCTTTTGCTAAACTTAAATTTGAAGCTGGAGTACATAGAGTACAAAGAGTACCAAATACTGAGAATAATGGTAGAATTCACACTTCTACTGTAACGGTAGCAGCTTTACCAGAAATACAGGAAGTAGACATCGATATTAAGGAAGAAGATTTAAAAATAGATGTATATAGAGCTAGTGGAGCAGGTGGGCAACATGTTAATAAAACAGAAAGTGCAGTGAGGATAGTACATATCCCTACCGGAATAACGGTTTGTCAGCAAGATGATAAATCGCAACATCGAAATAAAGATAAAGCGATGAGAATACTAAGCGCGAGACTTTATGAGTTGGAGAAAAGCAAAAAAGAATCTGAGCGTTCTCAAAATAGGAAAGCACAAGTAGGTACAGGAGAGCGTTCTGAAAAAGTGAGAACTTATAATTATCCGCAAAGCAGAGTTACAGATCATAGAATTGGTGTTACAATACATAACATTTTAGATGTTATGGATGGTAATATTCAAAATTTCATCGATCATCTTATATCTCTATATAATGCTGAAAAATTAGCAAATTTTTCGCAAAAGGAGTTATGATATCTTTTTATCTTCAAGATGCTGAAATAAGTGCATTTTTTCCTCCATATCACTACAGATTTTAGTATTTAATTCATATTTTGCTAATCTATAAGCTACACCAAGTGCGTTTGTTATGCCTTCTATGTCAGCACCACTATGACTCTTTACGATGATACCGTTTAGTCCTATTAGCATAGCTCCATTACATCTAGATGGATTTATGATCTTAAAGACTTTTTTAAAGTGTGAGCGTAGTAAAAAGCTCCCTATTTTTCCTAATATACCAGTTTCAATTACCGTTTTTTTCATAACTTTACTGATAAATTTTGCAGTACCTTCTGCTGATTTTAGAAAGATATTACCAGAAAATCCGTCTGTAACTACCACATCAACATCACCATTAATGACTTGATGAGGTTCTATAAAGCCACAATAGTTGATATTTGAATTTTGAAGTAATATGTGACCTTTTCTTTCTATAGTACGTCCTTTATTATCTTCATTTCCTACGTTCAACATTCCAACTTTGGGAGATTTGATACCATATTCTATTTTGGAGTAAGAGCTTCCCATAATCGCAAATTGTAGCACTATTTGCTCATTAATTTCAGTATTTGCACCAAGATCTAGTATTACAACATCATTTTTATACGTAGGGAATGGTGCTATTATAGCTGGTCTACTAATTGAATTTAGTGTATGTAGTAGCATTTTACCTGTCACCATAAGAGCTCCGGTGTTGCCGCATGATAGAATTGCATTAGCATTATTATTGTGTACCTCCTCTATTGCTAGTCTCATACTTGAATTTTTTTTAGTTCTAAATGCATGGATAGGATCATCATCATTTTTAACAGATTCACCAGAATATATGATTTTTATGATATATCGAGATAAAGATGGATATTGAGATAGTAAAGGTGATATCTCGTTCTCAATACCGCATAATATAAATTGTATTTCTGGATTTTGTTTTGCGTATTCATTCATAGCACTTATTACGAAACTTGGAGCATTATCGCCACCCATCGCATCTACACTAATCACCACATTATTTCTGTCCTTCATTATGAAATTCCTACATTTCTCATTATTAACTACGAGGATAATATGTAAAGTTGCGAGTTAGTACAAATAAAATTTGCATAGCTGATTGCTTTCTTTTAGTTTTTTGTACTCAAAAGTATTGTTATAGCCTTCTTTAAAGATTCTGTAGTCAAATCTTTTTGCTCAATTAGATATGTATTATTGTACCGGGCTTTTATATATCTTGCATTTAAAAGCTGATGTTCATCAGTGGAATTTGGTAGTGGTATAAGTATGGCTTTTTTATTTAGTATTAAAATTTCACCTATAGTAGATGAACCAGCACGTGATATTACGATATCGGATTGAGCCATTATAGTATGGCAATTATTGAAGAAGTACCTAATATCGCAGAACTGAATTATTTTATTTTTTGCATACAAAGATTTAATAGTTTCTATATCGTTAGACTTCGATATTTGCTGGTATACGTGAATGTTAGTGTCGACATCTATTTTCGATATAATTTCAGTTAATATCGTAGTTAAGGTGGCAGCTCCTTGGCTACCTCCTACTATAAATAGTTGTAAGTAATTTTGAAGCTTTGAATGTTCTATTTTTTTACATTTTTTAAACTCTTCACGCACTATAAATCCTAGATGTATTAAAGGGATATTTGCGCGAGGTAAGACGATGTCTTCATAAGTTGTAAGTAATGTGACGTTCGATAAATAATTTGCAAATATTCGATTTACTTTTCCAAGTACGGCATTTTGCTCGCATAGCAGGACATTGGAATCTCTAAAACGAAACAGATTATATAACACGAATGCCATAATCGGCATTGCTGTAGTGTATCCTCCCATTCCTATGCATACGCGATAGTCATATTTTATAGAGATGCATATTCCGGTCCAAAAATGCTTTATTAAATCAAAAAAAAATCTCAATTTTGCAGAATGATTAAGATTCGCTATATTAAGTACAAATTTTTTCTTATGTTGCTTTGCAAGCTTTTTTAGTAGTTCTAGCGTATCATCTCCAATATGCCCATATCCCCTATTATCGGTCATTAGAACTACATCACAATATTGCAGTGCGTGTTTCACTATTTCGATTGCAGGAAATACATGTCCTCCAGTTCCACCTGCAGTTATTATTATACCATTATGTAAAAATTTGTTTATAACAGAGAGCATAGACTAGGTAACACACTTAGCTTTACGACTTAAAAAATACTTGATTAAATCACAAATCTCAATATAACAGTATGTACAGTTTGTTGTATTATCTTAGTTTGATGTGTCTCGCATAGTAGGTGTTGATATTCCATCCGGTAAAAAGCTTTTTATTGCTCTGACCTACATATATGGTATAGGTCTGTATAGGGCTCGTGAAATATGTAAAGTAGCTGGAATAGATGGGGAAATGAGAGTTAATAGTATGACTGAAGATCAGTTAGCTAAGATTGGGAAATACGTTTCCGAATATGAAGTGGAAGGGATGTTGAAAGCTCGTGTTAGTACTTCTATTAAGAGATTGATAGAAATAAACTGCTACAGAGGTTTACGACATCTTAGAAAATTACCTTTGAGAGGGCAACGTACTCGTACTAACGCAAGAACTAAAAAAGGTAAGAGAGTGCCTATTGCAGGGAAGAAAATGGCTACTAAGTAGAGTATTAATTATAGTTATTATTAATCAAATTCGTTTCATATGGCAAAAAAAGTTGTTTATTCTGGCATTGTTCATGTAGTAGCATCCTTCAATAATACCTATGTTTGTGTTACTGATCTGAATGGCTGTGTGATAACGTGGTCTTCATCTGGAGCTAACAATTTCAAAGGTTCTAAGAAGTCAACTCCATATGCTGCACAAATAGCTGCTCGGAATGCAATAGGAAAGGCATACGATCAGTACGGTCTGAGAGCTGTTATAGTGAAAATTTCTGGGCCTGGAGCTGGACGTGAATCAGCAGTAAGAGCTGTAGCTGAAAAGGTAATTGTAACGGCAATAGAAGATAGAACTCCTGTTCCACACAATGGCACGCAACCACCTAAAAGAAGGCGTATTTAGTAAATAAAATGTCAAGATGTTTGTTCTCTGTTAATTTTTAATTCGATTAGTCATGCAAGAAATAGGCAAGTTGCTTACGCGTAATTGGAAAAGCTTCCCTGATGCAGTGTGTACTTGCACGTATATGCATCAAGGAACTTCTGTGTTTAAGATTTCTCCATTAAGAAAAGGATTTGGCATAACTATCGGGAATGCGTTAAGACGTGTTTTGATGTCCTCTATATGGGGAAGTGCTATGATTTGCCTCAGAATAGAAGGGTTGGAGCATGAATTTTCGCAAATACATGGAATGCGAGAGGATACAGTGGATTTTATATATAACTTAAGACAACTGAGCTTCATTGTAAAAGATGGGGAGACGCATAGATGTAGTCTCAAGGTATCTAGAGGTGGAGATGTAACAGCTCGTAGTGTAGTTACACCAAATGATGTTACCATAGTCGAACCTGATGCTCACTTATGTACGCTTGCTTCGACTTTTAATGGTATGTTAGAAGTAGATTTCGTGATAAGAGGTGGGTATGGATACTCTACTTCTGATGAAAATAGAGCAATGTATCCTGGGCTTTTTCAAGATACTCCGATATATTGTGACTCTTCCTTCTCTCCAGTGCGTAACTGTTTCTTCGAGGTAGAGGAAACAATTTTAGATGATACGTTGCAGATTACTTTGGAAACGGATTGCAGTATCTCGGGAGATATAGCTCTTGGAGTTGCAGCACGTATACTGCAACATAGCTTTGCTCCAATTATCAATTTTGAAGAATCTAAGAGTGAAGAAAGTTCTTCTAAGGCAATTGCTACTCAAACATTTGATAAGAAACTCTTTACTCTTGTAAGTAATCTACAGTTATCTGTGAGATCTCATAACTGCCTCTCTCATGCTAATATTAGATATATCGGAGATCTTGTAATAAAGAAAGAAGCTGATTTGTTGAAGATGACTAATTTTGGTAAAAAGTCTCTTTCTGAGATCAAAAACGTATTACGTCATCTTGGTTTAGATCTTGGTATGAGTATAAGTGGTTGGCCTCCTGAAAATTTAGATAATATCGCTAGAAATGCATCGAGTGATAATAATATAGATCTATCTATACTGTAAGCATAACGTGCTTTTACAGGTAGCAGTGGTTAATTCTAAGTTGTTGCGTGCATTTGTACACCGCGGGAAATAATAATATAGATCTATCTTACCTGTATAGCATAACGTGCTTTTACAGGTAGCAGGATGAATTCTAAGTTGTTGCGTGCATTTTGTACACGCGGGAAATAATAATATAGAGATCTATCTTATACCTGTATAGCATAACGTGCTTTTACAGGTAGCAGTGGTTAATTCTAAGTTGTTGCGTGCATTTGTACACCGCGGGAAATAATAATATAGAGATCTATCTTATAAACTGTATAAGCATAACGTGCTTTTACAGGTAGCAGTGGTTAATTCTAAGTTGTTGCGCGCATTTGTACACCGCTGGTTAAAAGTTTTTTATCTCAGTATTTCCATAAAACACATATTCTGATGAATCTGTTAAGAATGATGCTCCTGCATACATTTAGAACCAAAAATTTTTCTCACGAGTGGTAGTATTGTTAGGCGTAGTTGATTAGCATTACTTTACTGCAATATTGCTATTCATACGCCTTTAGCAGTTCTTATTTTTTTATTAATAGTCAAAAACCTGTCATTGTTCTGTTCAAGATTACCTTAAATTGGTATTTTATATTATATTGCAATCAACTTTTGCGAAATTCTTCCTGAATTTGGAATGTTTTTAGTATAGATACAATATCGGTACGATTATTATTTTCAGCAATTGACATAGCGGTTTCGCCAACTTTATTAGCTATTTTTAATTGCTCTCCTCCATATTCTAGTAGTAATGATACCATTTTAATATCTCCATTTTTTACTGCTAACATTAAAGGGGTGTTTCCTTTTTCGTCTGTGACTGTAGGTTTTATGCCACTTTTTATTATATACCTAGTACCACTTAATAATCCCATTCTAGAAGCATCAATTAGAGCTTTTTCCTTATTCGTATACATACTAAACACTTGTATACAGAAGCCAGTATCACTACTTTTTAAGTATGAAAGGGGAGTTTTGCCGTCTTTATCCTTAATAAAGACATCAGCATTATAATATAGTAGTAAAGATGTGCATTCCAAATTTCCTGCTTTTATAGCTATATGTAATGGCGTTTCCTTTTGAGTATTCTGTAGGTTTATATCTGCACCTTTTAAAACTAAATATTTGGCAACTTCTACTCTATTATTCTTTATAGCATAGAGTAATACACTATCTCCGTTAGTAAGTTGGGCATTTATATTACCACCTTTTTGTAAAAGTGCTGCAATTGCAAAGCAATCATTTTGAAAAACTGCATGAAATAGCATAGTTGAGTACTCTACACTATAGAATGGATTGGTGCGTTGTTTATCAGAAGACGATACATCATTACTATAGTATTTTCTTGAACTTATGTTTTCTAACATTTTCACTTCTTGACTTGATACTACAAAATCCGGAAGTGGTTTTGAGTGATTTTTGTTTTTAAATCCAACTTTATGCTTTTCATTAGTATGAGTTTTTTTAGATATATCTATTATAGTATTATCGTTTTCGTGTTTATTTAATTGATGATTTTGCTCTGATTTTACTACAGATTCAGTATTTGTCATTGGTGCTGAAGTTGTAGTTTTTGACTCATTCTTGTTTTTTATTTCATTTGCTTGAGTACTTGGAGTATCGGTTGCGATATTATCAGCTGTATTTTGCTGTTCTTTTGAATGAGGTTCAGTGCTGGATGCGTTATGAATTGTTGGATGCTCTAAATTAGTTTCTTGTATAGAAGGAACATTACCACTTTTTTTATCAGTGGTGTTTAAATCAACGTTTTTCGTATTTTCCGTTTCAAAGTGTTTTTCTTCGACTATATTCTTATTGATGTGCTCTTGTGCAGAAATATTATTTATTGATTCTTTAGTTGAGGTATTCACCTTTTCTAAATTTTTAGTAGCGTCATTATCAGTTTTTTGCGATTTATTTTTTATTACCTCAGTGTTTTTTATTTGATCGGGTTTTATATTTTTATCATTTTCAGTGTTATTTATATTGGAATTGTTTTGAAAATTTTTACCTTCGTCCGAATTATTGATTTGCTTCTCGCTTAAGTTGAATTTGTCTCTTATAGATTTTATATCCATATGCTTTTTCTTATATTTCGAATTTTCTGAGGAGTGTTTGCCTTCGAAAGTTTTTCTATATTCATTATTGCTTTTTATAGAAGTTTTATGAGTTTTCTCTATTTCTTGATGTGGTGCATTTTCTGCATGCGCAAACATCTTGATGAATAAGAAACATAGTTGAAGTAATAGATACCTTTTCCGCACTATCTTTTTTGTTCTGTTTAATGATAACTGAAACTATTATGAAGTGTTTTGATATAAAATCAATTATACGTACACGTATAGATGAAGAAACTAATAACTACCTTCTGAAATTTTATACAATTCTAGCAATATTAGGCACTCTCCATTATATATTTTTATGGTGCCACTAATAACTTCAAATGCAATTACTTCATCTATATCAGTACGTGTGATGATAAGATTTGTATTTATAAGAGGAGCTATAAAATTTTCATGATTTTCCATTATTTCCATAGTTCCGTTCAAACTTGAAAAACCAACCCTAGATGCGATGCATTCCACTATCTTGCCATGTGGAGAAGAGATGTATGTTCTCATATTAACTAATGCAAATTTTTATGGATTCACGTT
Organism: Candidatus Fokinia cryptica; assembly: GCF_034359305.1. Taxonomy (NCBI): domain Bacteria; kingdom Pseudomonadati; phylum Pseudomonadota; class Alphaproteobacteria; order Rickettsiales; family Candidatus Midichloriaceae; genus Candidatus Fokinia; species Candidatus Fokinia crypta. The sequence goes on from NZ_CP110343.1 coordinate 278,747, forward strand.
TTATAGAATCAGTCTATAGTAGGGTATTACAATAATCCACATTCTTTTATGTAGCTCATAATTTCAGTATATTTGATAGCTCCCTCTCTTATAAGATTTATTTTTTTGTCATCCGTAATATCTAGTATTGTAGATGGTATTTTATGCAAAACTAATTCCTTATCGAGGGTATTGTAATATAGATTTATATCATCGTTATCAACAGAGGCATGATGTGCTTCCATTTGTTTTTTTAAGATATGTAATGAAGGAGCTGGATCAAAACCAGAAAAATTAGCACTTGTACATGCAATAACAGTACTTTGTTTCATACTTTCTAAAGAGCGACTGTTGCCTGGCATTCTAACAGCAACTTTTATATCTGAGTTGGAAATAGATGTATGAATATAGTTATAGACTAAAGGATTAATTTGTTTTCTTGGTAAAAGGAGCGTTAATTTTCCTGGCCAATAACGGGAGATTAATTTTTCGGCTAAACTATTTATTTCGAAATGTTGAGTTGCAACTTCTATTGATGGTACGAAAACAGGTAAGCTTTTGTCTCCTCTCCGTTTTTTCAAATAAAATAATCTAGTAATCGTATTCATATTAGTTGAGTTGCATGATAAACCCCATGTTGTATCAGTTGGGAGGCAACATATTTCACCATTTTGCAGATGCAGATGTAAGTCTTCACAAGGATGAAATAAAATTTTCATGATAAAACGAGTATAAAAATTTATGTAATACCTAGATACACTGCAATCATCTTATTATACGTGCAAAAAATTTATAACTTTTTATCATCTATCAATCTAAAGAATCTCCTTTAACTATAGCCTTATTATCGATATTATCGCTTTCTTTTGATGTATTCAAAAAAACTTTTACGTCTTTTCCAGTGATAACTTTATTATTGCCGCTAAGAATAAACTGCATAGCATCCATGTACATTTTAGTTTTTATAACATTTTTTGATAATGCATACTGTTTTTGCATTAACTCAAATCTTATTTTTTCTCCTAAAGCTGCCTTTACAGTTGATTCTTTATATCCTAATGAGCGCTGTTCTATCTCATCCGCATTTCCCTGTGCTCTATGAAGAGCATCGTTTCTATATGCTTCAGCTTGATTGATCAATTTTTGCTGATCTGCTTTCGCAGCTTGCACGTCTCTATATGCATCTCGTACTTCTGGAGCTACGTAACTATATAAAATACCTAAGCTTACTACCTCGATACCACTTTCATAGGAATCTAAAATCTTCTGTAACATATTATATGTTTGTTGCTCTATATAACTTCTCTGTTCAGAAAGTGCATCGTAAAGACTTACGACTCCTATCACTTGTCTCATTGCGCTCTGGGCTGCTAACTTCACAGTTTCATTTTCTTTTTCTGTTGTATTCTTTATTTTAAAGATATAATTCACAGGATCTGATATCTTCCATTGTACGAAAAATCGTAAATCAACTACATTTTCATCTCCAGTTAAGTGATAACTTTCGCTAGGTAGGCTTTCGTTATTCACATCTACGTCAATTGTCGTATTTTGCTTTCTACCTCTTATAATTCCAAACATCGGATTTCTGTCTTCCTCTAGAGTAACATCTTGAAATCCTATATGTTCCCTCCTTATCCTTGTGGTATTCACAACATCTAATTGTTCTATAGGAGTAGGCATTTTCCAGTGCAGACCTGGACCGCTTATTCTATCATATTTCCCAAATCTTACTATTACCCCTATTTCGTTAGGTTCTATGAGGTACAGACCACTTCCTACAAGGAGTAGAATCAGCAAGAGTGCAATTCCAACCCAAAAACTACGCATTTCAGTAAAATTAGGAGTATTTTTTCCGAAGAAATCGTATATCTCATCTAAAAAGCTTTTATTACTTTGTGGCGACCTGAAATTTTGCTTATTACTGGCATTTTTATTGTCAGCCCACGGATTATCAAAGTTGAAAATCACAAATATGCACGGATACTATTGAATTATTCAGGAGGATAGTGACAATACTGCATACGTGCAACCTATATCTTTAAAATAGTTGACATCTTCTCCTATAATCGTGTAATTCGTGGGTTAGTATATAATCCTACCAGCAAAATGCTGTAATTAAGCTACTCATTACGATTAGGAAAAAAGCTAAAGCATTTTGGCTATTACATTTCTTATATTGATAATGCTACTAACACATCGGTAAATGCTGAAAAGCTGAGTTATCATTGATGAAACTTTTTTTACATGATGCATTTTTTATCAGATCTTCTACAAAGATTAGTGTTTTATCGTATCTCCAAAAGCACCATTCGCCGGTAAAATATGGCATAGCATATACATCGGAAATATATAAATTTTCTTCTTCGTCTACAAAAAAGCGAATTTGAGCAGTATCGTAGAATTTATATGTACGACATATAATTTGTATATTATTTTTCAATTGTTCTAAAAGATTCATAGAAAGTTTTGGTTGATATGAAAGAACTTTGTATGGTATATCGCTATGAGGATATATAATATTGCCTATAGCTCTTATTTCTGACTCTACATAGCTCATATTTATGATAGTAACTTCTGTTCCTATTATGTGAAGTACTACATCGAGCTCTTTCCAATTATTGTATTTCTTCTCTAAACATAGTTTAGGACTTTTTTCAATAATGAGTGATTTCAATCTTTTAAAATCATTATAATTATCAAATGCGTAAAATAAATGAGATACCTCACATTTGATAGATCTTGCGACAACAAGACCAGAGCCAAATATAGCATCAACTTCTTCGTATTCCGTATTCTGATCAAGTATGATGTATTTTTTACTTTGTATGCCAAATGTACTCAATATCCTGTACATTATGTCTCTATTATAGAGTCCTAGAGTATTGCCCAGATTGCTTCCAATATATCTAGTATTTGTACATTCAACTATACTTTGTAACATTATTGCTCCTTCATCATGTTGGGATATTAAGGAAAAAACTACATCATATTTGAGAAAGCGTGAACCTACTACAAATTTTAGACCATCAGAAATAAACAACTGTACTTCTTGGCAATTCATCATATTAATATCATTAAATTCTTTAAAGATATCCAATTCCGAGTGATTCAAAAGATAGAATTTTTTAGAACGTGTTAGAGATATTATTGCAAAATCGATACCTCCTTTTTGCATAAGATTTGCTACATTTTGTGTAGCAATTATGGAAGTACGATGATTAGAGCTAAAACCTCCACACAATAACAGTACGACATCCCGCATTCTAAAAGTCATCGATAAAGAGAATTATAGTAGTTACATACGTCAATCAAAACATTCGTGCAAGAACTTTTGAATTGTATGGTGTTTAGGAAAACAATAACTGAATGAGAAGAGAATGTATTTATAATAGTGTTCGTATGCTACCTGTGCGTAATTTTAGTGTAACGTGTTTTTTTTCTTGAGTATCTTCGATTAGTAAAAGCATTTCCCCATCCATATTTATACCAAGAAATTTTCCAATTTTTGTGATACCAAGACCATTTGACCATAAAATATGTTCTCCTAAATACTCAGCTCTTTGCATCCATAATTTTCTTATTGATTCAAATCCGAATCTTCTCCACTGTTCATATTTTTGTCTTAATTTACATAATATTTCTTTCTCTAACACTCTTTTACTTACTTGTAAGCCTTCATTTTCAATAGATGTAGCTTCATACGGTGCATATTCTTTATTACGTAGCTCATCAAGTTTCGGAAAATTTTTTATATTGACACCAATTCCAATAAGAAGAAATTTATTTTGATGTATTTCACATAATACACCAGAGCATTTTTTATGATTTAGTAGAACGTCATTTACCCATTTATAAGATAACCTCGTATGTTGTAAGTTGCATTCTTGTACTAATGCTTCTCCTATAGCAGTAGCACCAATGTAGGAGAATTGTGGTATAGAGTCGTCCACGTCAACGTCTAAATGAAACGCAACGGTCATGAATAAATTGCCAATCCCTCCTACCCAAGAGCGATTCATGGAACCAATACCGTTAGTTTGTATATTTGCACTCACTGCAAATTCATCTGTTACTCCCATAAGAGAAATAAGCTTCCTAGCGTATAACTGTGTGCTGTCTACAGTTTTTAATCTAAATACACGAAAACCTGAGTGATGATCGGACAAATAACACAAAATACCTATTAATATGTGATATGTAACACTATTCTTTTAATTGCATGCGTACGAATTTTGTTACTTTCACTTTTCCTTCTATTTCTGATAAAATTTCAGAAATCTTTTTAGAGTTATCTACGATAAATTTCTGTTCTAGTAATACTGACTCTTCATATATTTTTTGCATTCTTCCGGTAACAATTTTTTGTATAATACTTTCTGGTTTACCGGCTTTTTTAGCTTCTTCTATGGCAGTGGCTTCTTCTTTTGCTATAAAATCAGCGGGTATAGATTCGATATCTACAGATATAGGAGAAGTTGCCGCTATGTGCATTGCTATATTTTTTCCTAGCAGTTCAATTGCATCACTCTCTATATCTGAATCGATTGCTACAACAGAGCATATCGTACCGCAATCCGTTCCCATAGCACCATGAATATATTTGTGCAATCTTCCAGAGTTTGTACTGATCGATGTTACCTTACCTACTACAATATTCTCCCTCAAAGAAGCAGCTAACTCTTCAAGAATATTTCTTACACTAACACCGTTATTGGTATATTCTAAGATTTCATCGATACTATCACTAGGTTCCTTAGTCAATATTATACTAGCAATTTGAGATGAGCCCTTTAAAAATGCTTCACTTCTCGCAACGAAATCAGTTTCGCACTGTATTCTCACTAGTACTGCTTTCTTTCGATCAGATGTCATACTAAGGCATATTATTCCTTCTTTAGTTGCTCTATCAGCATTTTTCGACAATATTGCGGCACCACTTTTCTTTAAAAATTCTGCCGCTTTATTAAGATCACCATTGCATTCTTTTAGTGCCTTTTGACATTCCGAGATTGGCGCTTGAGTCATACCACGGAGAGTCTTAATAAGATCATTTATATTCATATGCATTCTATTGACATGTCATAAGTATAGTTTAAGTATAGCACTCGCTGAAAATAGTCAAGTATTCTCGGAAAGTGAGTAAGTATAGGAAATTATTTTTGCTAAAGCAAAATTTCATGCTAAATGAGAGTATAAAATTATCTGATTTAGACTCTAATCATATTAAAAACGTTTTAAGACAAGAAGTTGGTGATAAGATATTGGTGCTGAATGAGGATGGAAGTAGGTGGCTTGCTAATATAGAAGAAGTAAGAAAAAAAGTTATTATTCGTATAGTAGAACAACTTGAACATCGTGAGATTAATACCGTATCTAATAATATTCATATAATATTTTGTCCTACAAAATCACATAATCTTCAATTTTTTATTTCTAAAATTGTAGAGTGCGAGGTAGAGAAAGCTACGATCATGTTATCAGAGCGAACGGTGCTTAGAAGAATATCTGAACATAAGATACCTACTTACATCAAAGGAGCAGTAGAGCAGTCCGATAATATCAAAATACCAATTATAAAGGTATCAAATACTTTTATCGATGCTATAACTGATGCGATTTCTCCTAATGTATTAGTAGTACTGTTGCATACTCAATCATTAGATTGTCTATATGTTAAGCAATTTCAGAAATTCCAAAATTTAGATACGTATATTACGGAAAATCATATAAAAGATGTCGTATTTGTTGTTGGGGCTGAAGGCGGTTGGTCGGAAAGTGAACTTAATTCTTTTTTGCTTTTGACAAAGCAATTCTCTCATATTGGGGTATGGAAAATAGGAAATAGTGTAATGAGGGCTGAAACAGCTTTCATGTCAGCAATATGTGCTTCGAATATACTTGTTGGAAAGTGGTGAAATTAGTTCGGATGTGTGATGACTTTAGTCGTATCATTTTATAGAATTCACTCATAATTCTTAAATAACTTAATTATGGTAAGAGTTGCGGTATATCCAGGTACATTTGATCCGTTTACAAATGGACATCTAGGTGTTTTGTTACGTGCAATTAAGCTTTTTGATAAAATAATAGTTGCTGTAGCATCAGATACAGAGAAAAGGTTACTTTTTTCAATGGAAAAAAGGATAGCTATGGTAGAGAGTGCAATTGCACCATGTTATAAGATGAATGTTGAAGTTTTAGCATTGCCACCGAAGATATTGGTGAATTTTGCTCATGAACATAATGTTGTAGCAATTGTGCGAGGAGTCAGATCTTCAATTGATCTAGAGTACGAATTTAGAATGGCACACATAAATAGCGTTTTAAATAAGGATATAATAACAGTATTCTTACCTTCTACTAGCGATTCGAATTTCGTTTCGTCTTCTACTGTAAAGGAAATTGCGAAATTTAATGGAAAATTAGACCCTTTCGTGTCAAAGGAAGTAGAGGATGCTCTAAGAAAAGCTTACCAAAAATAAATATTAAGTCTTTATATAATTATGCAAGAGTTTCTTGAACTATTATCGAAAACACTGTCAAGTTTTAGAGAGGAGATAAAGAATGTTACGACTACAGAAAATGTAGAAGATATAAGAGTGAGATATCTTGGTAGAAGTGGTGCTATTTCTAGCATTGCATCTCTGATTACGAAAGTTCCTAATCAAGATAGAAAGCAATTTGGTCAAGCAGTTAATACTGCTATTAAAGAGGTGAATGAAGCTATTTCGGAGCAGAAAAATCATTTAAGAGCTTCGGAAATGAACATGAGAATGAAGAAAGAGAAAGTGGATATTACGCTTCCTGGTAGATTGAGTAGCAATCATATAGGTAATGAACATATAGTATCTTCTACGATACGAGATGTAACAGAGATATTTAAAGTTTTAGGATATGGAATGCTAGAAGGAACGGAAATAGAAAATGATTGGTATAATTTTACTGCACTTAATATGCCGGAAGGTCATCCAGCTCGAAATATGCATGATACCTTCTATGTATCACACTCTACTAATGAACTTCTGTTACGCACCCATACAACTACTACTCAAATTAGGTACTTAAGTGATAAAAAATCTTTACCCTGTAAAAAAGCTTCAATTGGTAAGGTATATCGTTCTGATTATGATGCTACTCATACCCCAATGTTTCATCAGTATGAGTGTTTTAATGTACAGTATGAAGCGGTAAGTGTTGTAAAAATGATACAATTTGTAAAAGTATTTTTATCAATCTTTTTTCAAACTCATGATCTTCCGTTGAGATTCCGTTCGTCCTATTTCCCATTTACGGAGCCATCTTTTGAAGTAGATCTCAGATGTTTTGTAGAGCAAGATAGTGGATCTATACGATATCATAAAGAAGGTGATAAATGGATAGAACTTTTAGGATGTGGATTAATACATAAAAATGTGTTTTCTGCCTGTGAAATTGATCGAAGGGCGACCGGTTTTGCATTAGGTGGTGGTATAGAAAGGCTTGCTATGCTGAAATATCAGATTTGCGACATAAGGCAATTTTTCAATTCCGATTACAGATGGCTAATGCATATGTAATACGATGTTAAATTCTGCTATTTCCAAAATTTCTTTTTCTTGTTCCATAGTATAGTATAGCGTTTTCGAGTTCTTTGCTATCGAAATCTGGCCATAACGTATCGGTGAAGTATAGCTCAGAGAATGTAGATAGCCATGTCATGAAACCGCTCAACCTTTTGTCCCCACCAGTACGAATCATTAGATCCATCTCTGGAATGTTATGAGGGTTAATGTATCTACTTAAATCTTCCATCAGAAAATTATCATTATTCCTATGTTCTGCTAGCAGTCTCTTCACTCCACTATAAATTTCATGTTTTCCATCATAATTTAGTGCAATATAAAGTTGCATATTTCCTACTGTTTCTGCATTTTCTGCTAGAGTTATCTTTTTTTTTATAGAATCACTTAAATCGCTTATTTCTCCTATGAAGGTAGTTTTTATCTTCAGTTTTGAACATATATCTACTAGCTCATCAACGAATTGTTCTCCAATACTCATTATCAAATCTACAATACTTTTGCTACGCTTCCAGTTATTTATGGAGAATGCAAAGAGTGTAACGTATTTAATTCCAATTCTTGAACATTCTTCTATTATATCAATTGCTACTTTAGCTCCCCTCGAATATGAATTCTCTAAATTTACGCAATTCTTAGTACTCCATCTCCCATTGCCATCCATTATAATTCCCACATGTTTAGGAATATTGTTCATATTGATGTAAGAAAAATACTTGCACGGGGTAAGTGGTGCGATCGAAAAGACTCGAACTTTCAATTCCTTGCGGAAACAACGACCTCAACGTTGCGTGTCTACCAATTCCACCACGATCGCGTCACGGCAGTTCAGATACTAACCATAAGATTTCAATTCTTCAACTACGATTTTGATATGCTATTTTTTGCTATAAATTGTATTACTCTACAATTCTATAAAACGATCAATATCAGGTTTGTATTCAAGCATTGAGCCAGTTGCAATGTCGAAAATCCAACCATGTATAAATAATCTTTTCTCCATCACCTTCTTCTTTATCCAAGGAAAAGTGTGGAGATTTTGTATAGATTTTACGATGCCACGTTCCTCACATAATAAAATTTTATCCTCCATCGATAGAGATATGCATTTATCTTCTACTTGTTCTTTTACCTCTTCAAAAATACTTATCCATTTTTCTAAAAAGCTATTCTTGTTATTACAAAAATCAGTACTCATAAGCTTTTCGATACCTCCACATTTCCTATGTCCAAGTATCAATATGTGCTCAATATTTAGAGCGGTAATTCCAAATTCTAATGCTGCACTTGTTCCATGATATTTTCCGTCTTCCTCATGGGGTGGTACTATATTAGCTACATTTCGTATTACAAATATCTCACCTGGAGCACATTGCATTATAATAGATGGTTCTACACGAGAATCCGAGCACGACACTACTAATACGTTAGGACTCTGATTTTGCCTATATAATTTGTCGAATAACTCTTTATGCTCTAGTAAATAAGTATTTCTAAAAGTACGATATCCATCTCTCAGATTTTCGATATTCTTCCTAATATTCATATATCGCTATAACAGTGTAGTATTTTTGGAATTTTATAAATTTGACCATGCTTATGGATAGTAGTAGGCTATAACAGTAATTCTAATTTAAAGTCAAATATGTTCTTCATAGATGAAGTTAAGATACATCTAAAAGCAGGTGATGGTGGTAATGGAGCGGTAAGTTTTCACAGAGCTAAGTTTATTGAATTTGGTGGTCCTGATGGTGGTAATGGTGGAAAAGGTGGTGATATAATTTTGTGTGTAGATGATAATATAACTACATTAGCTAACTTTCGCTATAGGCAACATTTTATAGCTGCTAATGGTGCTAATGGTAGTGGTAGTAATAGGACTGGCTTTAGTGGTGATGATTTAATAATAACGATTCCAGCTGGTACTCAAGTCTTCGATAATACATACTCGTATCTAATGCATGATCTGGAAAAGAATAGGGAAAAAGTAGTGATAGCTAAGGGTGGTTTAGGTGGAGCTGGAAATGCATGTTTCAAGAGTTCTGTATCACGTGCACCTACAAGAGCTATAAAAGGTAAAAAGGGTGATGAATTTTCTATATGGCTTAGTTTGAAGCTTCTTTCAGATATAGGTATTATTGGTCTTCCTAATGCTGGAAAATCTACATTCCTATCAATAGTTACTGATGCTAAGCCTAAAGTATCTGACTATCCATTTACTACTCTTTCGCCGCAATTAGGAGTTTTTAGAGTAGATATCAACAAAGAGGTTGTGCTTGCGGATATACCAGGATTGATAGAAGGTGCTAGTGAAGGTTTAGGCCTGGGAGATAGATTTTTGAAACATATTGAGAGATGTAATGTGCTGGTTCATGTAGTAGATGTTACAACTCAGAATCCAGTTGCTTCATACCATACGGTACGCAATGAGCTTACAAAATATTCTATGATGCTTGCAGAGAAGAAGGAGTTAATAGTATTAAGTAAATGTGATCTAATTTCGGAAGATGAAATCACTGTATTGCAAAATACTTTTATAAATAGTATCTCACGTGAAGTAATGCGATGCACGTATGTAGAACGCGATACAATGCGTAAAGCAATTCTAAAAGCTATAGACTTAACTGAACGTCATGATTAATAAATTACTTATAGCAAATAGGGGGGAGATAGCGTGTCGTATAATACGTACGGCCAAGCGTATGGGTATTAAAACGGTTGCGATTTATAGTGAAAGTGATTCTGATGGGATGCATGTCTCGATGGCCGATCAAGCTGTATATATAGGTCCATCTCCAGCTCAATTAAGCTATCTGAATGCAAAAAAAATACTGTATGCAGTGAAAAGTACCGGTGCTGATGCTGTGCATCCAGGATATGGTTTTTTATCAGAAAATTATGGATTTTCAGAATTAATGAGGAGAAACGGCATAACGTTTATAGGTCCTTCTTCCGATGCGATAAGGAAAATGGGGGATAAAGTGTTAGCAAAAAAAATAGCTGCAGAAGCTGGTGTTAATATAGTACCTGGAGGACAGGGACAGGTAAAGAATTTAGAAAATGCCTTAAAGATAGCTAAGAAAATAGGTTATCCTGTAATGTTGAAAGCTGCCGCAGGAGGAGGTGGAAAAGGTATGAGGGTAGTGAATACTCCCGAAAGTATGGAAATGGCTTTTGGTTCCACTAAAAATGAAGCAAGGAATAATTTTGCAGATGAAAGGGTATTTATAGAAAAGTATATTAAAAATCCGAGACATATAGAAATCCAAGTTGTAGGAGACATGCACGGAAATTATATATGCTTATACGAAAGAGAATGCTCAATACAAAGAAGACATCAGAAGATTATTGAGGAAGCACCTAGTATTTTTGTAGATGAAAAAATTAGAAAGAGGATGTATGAGCAATCTGTAGCACTTGCTAAGAAGGTTGGATATTATTCAGTAGGTACAGTGGAGTTTATCGTAGATGAAAAGAAAAATTTCTACTTCATGGAGATGAATACAAGGTTACAAGTAGAGCATCCAGTTACGGAGCTTATTACTGGAGTTGATTTAGTAGAGTTAATGATAACGATAGCAAGAGGAGAAAAGTTGAAGATGAAGCAGAGTGATGTTAAATGTAATGGATGGGCGTTAGAGAGTAGAATATATGCTGAAGATACTCTTTCCGGTTTTATTCCATCTACAGGTAAGATACTTACTTACGTAAAACCTGAAAAGAAGGACTGGCTTAGGATTGATGAAGGAGTAAGAGAAGGTAGCAATATTACTCCTTTTTATGATCCAATGATTAGTAAAGTGTGTGTATGGAGCGATGATCGTGGAGGTGCAATAGAAAAGATGAGAAATGCACTAAGTGAGTACGTAATAACTGGAGTATCTCATAACATCAGTTCTTTTTTACAAAAAGTTTTCTCTCATCCAAAATTTATTGCTGGTGAAATATCTACAAATTTTATAGACGATGAACTGTTTGTACAGGAGGATACTTTTTCTATAGAAGATGAAAGAAATGCTGTGTTGTTAAGTGCTGCGAGTTACATATTTCTTACATATCATAAAAGAAATCTTGCTACTTCATATAGAAGAAAGCATGGAGATATTACTTGGATTGGAACTCGGTGGGTAATTTCTATGCGTAATCATCTATATCCGGTTGTGGTTCATGAAATTCAGGATGGTTATAAGGTTTCAATAGAAAATCGTAGGTTTGATATTTCTGCGAAATGGATGGTAGGTAGTCATTTATTTCAGTGTACTATTAATGAAAAGGATTATAGTTTGCAGGTCATTTCTCATCATAATTCTTCAAGTGTTCAACTAACTTTTATGGATTTTACCGTAGATGCTAGGATATATACTCCATATGCTGCTGAGATGTTGAAGTACATGAAAGAGCCTAAGAGTGATGAAGATTCAGGAAATATTGTTGCTAGTATATCTGGTATTGTAACAAATATCTTAGTACAAGAAGGAGATGTTATCGTAAAGGGGCAGCCTGTAATAGCTTTAGAGGCGATGAAAATGGAGAATATATTACATAGTACAGTGGATGGATGCGTAACTTCAATCAATGTAAGTATAGGAGATTCTGCTTCTGCAGGTGATGTGTTGGTTGAGTTAGAATATAAGAAGTAAATCGAGATAGCGGCAATTGGAGAGAAAGGAGCGGTATCAGCATTATTCATAAGAAGCCTGCTCTGTTTAGTGCTAAAAGAATTATATATAGTGTATCAGTATGTAAGATAGTAATTACGTAATAATGTATTTCATAAAAAAAGGTATTACAGTTTGTTCTTGTGCATTAGCTTTATTATCACCGCTCTATTCAGTGGCGATGCAGTATGATAGTTCTCCTATAATAGATGATGAAGATTCAAGAAATATTGTAGCTAATGCCTCAGGTATTGTAACAAATGTCTTAATCCAAGAAGGAGATGATATTGTAGAAGGACAGTCTATAATAGCTTTAGAATCTATCAAAGTAAGTAGTACGGTAGATGGGCATGTAGCTGCAGTTAATGTAAGCGTGGGAGACTATGTTTTTGCAGGTGATGTGTTAGTTGAGTTGGAATAAAGAGAAATTTGAAATCAAGAGCTTCCATTATCGCATAATAGATATTACAAATATATAAAGTATATGTATTTTTTATAGACTAATAATAGCTAGTAAAAAGAAGTTCTTTGATACACAAGTCCAGATGTATGAAAAAATATCAGAGATTAGCGATAGGATATGCGAGATCTTATTCGAAAATATTACTACCACAGTAAATAGTAATAGTGGAGAGCAAGTGGGCTATATCGCTTCAATAGTAGAAATTCTAGGTAAGCTCTCGATAGTGCAGTGTAATTTTTATAAATCACTTTCTAATAATAAGAATCCTGTTAGTGAGAAAGATTATTGCAATGGTAGAGAAGAGATGAATTGTGATGATATTAAGATATTAAAAGAATATCTAGAAAGATTAGAAAAGAAATCTTAGGCTGTTATAGGGATTAATATATATATTTTGTATATAAAATTCCTAGACAATGCAGTCTCAATATATTAAGATATTATTACAATGTATCTTTTTATATTAGAAAATCAACCATATATGTATAGAGAGATATATTATTTCGTAGATGTTAATTTATTTTTTTATATATTTTCTTTTATATCATGTTTTTTTCTACCACTAAAACGCTTTCTTTTACAACTCATCACGACAGTAAACATTCTCCATGTAAAACTCCGATTTTCGAGGGTTCTACTCTTCATTTAAGAAATATAAATGAGAAATTATCTCTTATTTACTGCGATAGCTTATTATATCGTGATTCTTCTGCTAATGTGAAGCAGCTTCAACATTTACTGACTAAGCATTATAACGAGCTGAATAGCTCTAATGACGGTGGGATATTTTCTCATATTATATCCAATGTATATCAATCTCAATATTACGCTCATTTAAGGAGTACTTTTGATGCAGCTATATTTGAAGCGAAAAATTTCGAATTTACGCAGGGCGATGATCTTTTAAGAATCTCGGCTTTTTTACAAGATCTTCATAAAGAATCTATAGATAAAGAGCTAAATATAGCTCATAACATATTAAATGCATTAGATGGTAATTGGGGATTATTAGTATTTAGGAATCCCAGAGATGCAGTACAAAAAATACGTGATTCCGTTTCATCATCTGATATGAGTAAATCTATATTTGGTAATACTCTGCAATCCTTAACTAAGTTGCTTGATCATGCCGCAGTTTCAGGGAAAAGTATTTACGGGAAAAATGATCCAATTCATCAGGTTATTATTAATAATACAGTGAATATGATAGAAAATTTCCACTTTTTAAGAGAAGAGATTGTTAACGCAATTGAGGAAGAAGCTCCAGTAATGCCAGAGTTCTTGTACATTGCTGAAGTAGAAATGTAGTACAGAGATAATCATAGCTAAAACATTTGTTTAAAAATTTAAAATGCTGTATAAAGAGCTACGTAAGATAAATATAAGGTCGCATGATAGATAAATTTATCAGTATCTCAAAAGCAGAATCTATTAATGCGGAGAAGCAACATGCTAGGGGTAAGTTAAGTGCTAGAGAGAGGATACAAGTGCTTCTAGATCATAATTCTTTTGAGGAAGTAGATGCATTTGTTCATCATAGATGTAATAACTTCGATATGCAAAATTCAGTTGTACTCGGGGATGGTGTAGTTGCAGGATGGGGTACTATCAATGGAAGAAGTGTGGTAGTATGTAGTCAAGATTTTACCGTAATGGGTGGATCGCTAGGAGAAATGCAGGCTAAAAAGATCAATAAAATACAAGATCTAGCCATGAAGATAGGTTGTCCTCTTATATTCATAAATGATTCTGGTGGTGCAAGAATTCAAGAGGGAGTAGACTCTTTAGCAGGATATGGAGAAATCTTTCTCCGGAATGTTAAAGCTTCGGGTGTGATACCTCAAATCTCCATTATAATGGGACCATGTGCTGGGGGAGCTGTTTACTCGCCAGCATTGACAGACTTTATATTTATGGTGGAACAGACATCGTATATGTATCTTACAGGTCCGGATGTAGTAAAAAGCGTTACTAACGAAGATGTTACTCATGAAAAACTTGGAGGTTCTAAAGTTCATACTATGACAAGCGGTGTCGCAGATTGCAGATTTGAGAACGATATTGAGGCTCTAAAACAAACTAGAAGATTGTTAAGTTTTCTACCATCGAGCTACAGTTCTGATATACCTATACGAAGTACTACGGATCCAATAGATAGACCGATCATGTCTTTGAATAAGATCATTCCAGAAAGTTCATCGCGTTCATATGATATGAAGCATATCATTGAAAAAATAGTAGATGAAGGAGATTTCTTCGAAATAAAAAAAGATTTTGCTAAGAATATAATAGTAGGTTTTGGGCGTTTTGATGGTAGAACGGTTGGTATAGTAGCGAATCAGCCAACTCAAATAGCAGGATGTTTAGATGTAAATGCTTCCATAAAAGCTGCAAGATTTGTCCGATTTTGCGATTCTATGAATATCCCAATTCTTACTTTAGTAGATGTGCCAGGATTTTTGCCTGGAGTGAAACAGGAATATTCTGGTATTATAATGCATGGAGCAAAGCTTCTTTTTGCATATGCCGAAGCAACAGTCCCTAAAGTGACTTTAATAGTTAGAAAAGCCTATGGTGGTGCATATATAGTTATGAGCTCTAAACATCTCGAAGGAGATGTGAATTATTCTTGGTATAATACTGAGATAGCAGTAATGGGAGCGAAAGGAGCAGTATCGGTATTGTATAAGAAGCATAACCTTTTGGAGAAAGAGATAAATCAAAAGATATTAGAGTATCAGGAAGCATTTGCATCACCTGAGATAGCAGCATCTAGAGGATTTTTGGATGATGTAATAGAGCCATACAAAACGCGTTCAAAGATATGTAATGCATTTACGATGTTAAGTGAGAAGAAAGTAGTTAAGATAGATAAAAAGCATAGTAACATGCCGCTATAGGAGATTTTTTAATATCAAGGTGAGATGGGAATAAAAGGAAAAAAGAAAAGAGAAATAAAAGGAGGAAGTAGCAAGAAAATCATTTTTTTGATGAATTATATTGCTTTTTCTGTTTAGCAATAAAAGAATCATACACAATGTATCTCTATGTAAGATAGTAATTACGTAATAATGTATTTTGGAAAAAAAGGTATTATAGCTTACTTTTGTGTATTAGCTTTATTATCACCACTCTATTCATCGGCAATACAGTATGATACTTCTCTTACAATAGATAGGAGAATTCAGAAATTTATTTATAGTCCTAATCAGGTATTTCCTCTCGTTTTATCTCCTGGATATCAAACTAGTATAGAATTTGGAGAAGGAGAGGTGCTGCAAACTTATTCATTAGGTAATAGTTATGCTTGGCAACTTTCGGTTGTTGGTAATACTCTATTTATAAAGCCAATAGAAGATGACGTAATGACAAATATGACTGTTATTACCAATAAAAGAAAATATTATTTTGAAATTGAAACTCGCAATTTTGCTAATCAGTTAGATGATAGTTTTGCATATGTGGTGAGGTTCTTTTATCCGGATGCAAACCAAAGTGATGATAAAAAATTACTTACTAAGCAATATCAATCAGAAGAGCCGGTGAAAGAAATCGTACCTTATAACTTTAATTATACGATGGTAAAAGGTAGTAAGAATGTTTATCCTTCTACTATATTTGATGATTCCAATAGCACGTACTTTCAGTACAAAACTTTAACTAAAACTCCGAAAATCTTTTTGCTCAATGGCCAAGAACTAAAACCTTTAGCAGTGAAGAAAGTAAAGGATTATTATGTAGTAGATAATGTTGCGAAGAGTTTCTTCGTAAAGATTGGTGATGAAGCAGTAGTAATTCAAAATCTTCGTTAAAAGCATATGAAAAATAATACGCAAAACGAGAAAAATACTAAATCTCAGAATATCGTGGAAGATAAAAAAGATAGCAAACAACAGATAGTTAAAAACTCGTTAAATAATGGCTTTGTTGCTAAGCTAATCAATTTACCTCTTTCTCATAAAATTGTGATTGGGTGTATCGTTATTCTATTAATTATAATTCTCTACTCGTTGTTCTTTAGTAGTAAAGAAAAGCCTAAAGCTCCAGTAGTAGATACTGCGGTATTGCAAGCGGAAGTGATCACTTTACCAGCACAACCAGCTCCTCAGAGTACATCAACCACGCTTGCTCAGCTAGAACCTCCTAAGGTTTCTGTTCCATTGCCTCCTGTGACAGTACCAGTACATGATGAATCTTTACATCAGAATGATGTGTCACCTTCTGAAGAAGCACAATATCATGATGAAAATGAATTGCGGACTCCTCCAATTGTTCATAATACTAGTAGTACTATGAATAAAGCTATAAAGGGAACTAAGGACGTATCAAAGCTTCTTGGAGAAAACATAATAGTATTTGGAGGAGGTGCTAAAGTGCAAGAAAAAAGCTCTAATGATAAGCAATTTCTTGGATTTGATGGGGGAGCGATAGATAGGGTAAAAATGAAACCTTCGGATTCTCCAAAAACAATGGCGATGAAATTATCAGATTTAGATAGAACTTTGCTACAAGGAAAAATCATTGAAGGAGTATTGGAAAGTGCAATTAGCACTGCACTTTCAGATCCAGGTATTATAAGAGCAGTGATATCCAGAGATGTATACTCTGAGAACGGTAGGAATGTTCTGATACCTAAAGGTTCGAGGGTAGTAGGTACCTATGCTGCTCAGGGAGCTGCAGGGCAAGTTACAGTTGCAGTAGTATGGAATAGACTTATTACCCCTTCAGGTGTTGATATCAAAATAGATGCAAAATCTAGTGATAAATTAGGACGTTTAGGTGTTCAAGGGTATATGGATGATCATTGGGCAGGACAGTTAGCGAGTGCATTTTTATTATCTTTTATAGTTCCTATTATGACATATAAGATGACAGATCAAAGTAATTCGGAAGTTGTTTCAAATAGTGGAGGAAATAATAACGGAGTAACAACGACTACCACAGCTCTTTCTCAAGCTCTTTCTGAAGCTTCTGGGGCGTTCCAAAATGTTGCAAATAATGTTGTTAACAATCGATTTCCGCAACAAATTATCATGAAAGTTGATCAGGGGGCTGCAATCAATATATTTGTATCTAAGGATATGTACTTTGGAGATGAATGATGTGCTGATGCAATAAAAGATTGAACTGAAAAAGTATATTGCGTTTATAAAGTAATTCAGGATATAATTTTCACATTATAAGTCTGTAGTGAATATGCATAAGAGTGATGTTGTGAACAAAGTAAAGTATATGTTTTCTTCTGGAGTATTAAAGGGAATCAGTGCTGATGTATTGGAGTTAAATGATATAGTATCAGAGCCAGATATAGATATAAAAGGCGCTAACTATAGATCGGTTATTTTATACGAAATAAAGCTTAAGAAATTATTATCTTCATTAGAAGAAGTGTTATCTGTAGTTTCTGAAACTAAAATAACGAATAATGAAGTAAAGTATATAAAGAAAGTAGTAACACAATGTACTGAGGAAATTAAAGCTATACTAAGGTGATAATGTGTTTTTTTATTTGAGAAATTCATATTATTATGTACCGAATGAAAACGGGTTTGTAAATTCTTAGATAGTAGAGCACACTTCTAGTGATATGTTTTTTTTTAAGTAATTGCTAAAATTTTCTGAGCTATCAAGTTGCTATTTTCATGCTTTAGAGTTGTAATCTTATGTGAATCCACATGTTGTAATAATGTTGATAGTTCAATATCTTGTCTTTCTTGCAGCATCTTGAGTAAGAGTCTATCCGTATCTCTTTGAAGAAGTCTGGTATTTCTTAATTTTTCATCAATTTCTACGATGAAAAAATGGTGTGATATATCTTTTAAATTATTTAATAAGATATTAAGCTTTACAGGAGGATGTTCAATATATATTATACGATGAATTGCTAGTTTTTTGCGAATGTAATGCAGTGCTAAATGCAGTGTAGTAGGATATATTACGTCTTCTAGCTGTTGGAGTAAAGATGGTTTCTGTAGAATAATAGTGCTCAATCTTTTCTTATCGATAATAGGTGGGAGTGGCATTTTTTTCTGCATAAGTTCTTTGAGAGCGGTAAATTTCTTCGTTAAATTTACTACTCGCCCATATCTTTGTAGTATAAAATGATCATTCGGATGCTTATCAGAAAGCTGCTCCCACAATTCTATCATCAACTGATATGCTTGGTACACTTGAACCATATCGTCTATTATCAAAATTTGGCCGTTGCAAAGTGAAAGTACTTCGTCCATCAGCAAAGTCTGCAGTACGATATTAGAGAACTCATCCATAGAGTAACAACTTCCTCCAAGTTCTTTAATTGAGGATAGTATAGTACTTTTACCACTACCAATTTTACCAGTAATAATACAGAGATTCATAAAAACACTATCGAAGTACCATATAAATCAAAGAACCACGAATAAAAATGGTAAATATGGTAAATAAAAGCGATGCCAAAGATTACTAAATTTTCTCTTTTTTGATATTAGTAATCATAGTTTTTATTCTAGCTATACCTCTTTTAATAAACTTAGAGCCAACAATATTCTTTGCTAGACGCTTTGCAAAAAGAGTATCTTTTAACTCCAACTCCATTTTTCTTAGTTCTTCTAGAGTTTTATTACGTAATTCGCTGAATTTCATATTGATACTAGTTTACGTTAAACATGTGCTTAACAAATCTCGTTTTTATAGGCAACCTAGCTTCCGCAGAGCTAAAAGCCGCACGTGCTTGTTGCTCAGTTACCCCGTCCAATTCGAATAATACTCTCCCTGGTTTTACTCTACAAACCCAATACTCAACACCGCCTTTACCACCACCCATTCTAACTTCAGCAGGTTTTTTAGAAACAGGAATATCAGGAAATATTCTTATCCATAACTTACCTGCGCGTTCAAGTTTCTTATTTATAGCAACCCTAGCAGCCTCAATTTGTCTAGCTGTTATACGCTCTGGTTCAAGAGCTTTTAAGCCGTACGAGCCAAAGGAAAGTTCGGTACCGCTTGAAGCAGCTCCTTTGATCTTTCCTTTAAATGCTTTACGAAACTTCGTTTTTTTAGGCGAAAACATATCTAAAAAAAAACACTACGTGCTAGATGATACGGGAAAAAATTTTGCAGTCAATTGTCTTGTAATACGTATTAAATTATTTAATTCATGTTCGTGAGATTCATAATTTCCCTGAAAGTGTCATTATGTCTGTAGTATCCGTCATTAAAGACACATATTACATCTTTTCCATTTCTCAATGTAAATCTATTAGCTACCCTTTCAACGATTACATATCCGTGATTGATTCTATAATTCACCATAGCTTCTTCCAATTTATCATTTACTGCAAATATTGCAGGTATAGCACCATTCATTTCTTTGAATTTGAAGTAAGTAAAATACCCATCATCAAATACTAAAACAGGTTCTATCGACATTGCGATACCGCTTATTTGATACCTAAAATTATAAAGTGAAGGTTTTGTTAAATCAGGAGGAGCATCGCTACGTTGATGCATAGAGGCCATATTAGAAGTTCCTGATGGAAAGTCTGTTACGAGTTGTGCATAAACAAACTTTGTAACGAATGCTATATTAGGATCGTCTACTCCATTTGCCTCTTCAGCATGCATTTCAAAAAAGTACATTCTCATGTTAGTAATGACCGTCATGTTAGTTTCTGCATTATCGTTAATAGGTTTGAGAAATATCCTATTACCCTCAGGGTGTAATTGCCATCCACTTGAAACACCCATTAATATGGTTTCGATCTTTTCATCGGGAGCAAATTCTATTATCGAGTTATATAAGTAATGACCTACGAACTTTATTACGGAATTTGGCTTATAATGTACGAGTTTAATGCGCCCGTCTTTATTGAGAGGCGTTGGCATAATATTAGCTGCATCCGAATTTGGAAGTGCAAAAGTAGTACATACTGCTAGCAGCATAATGGCTTTCAGGAATTTCATGAACTTTACAAGCTTAGTTACATTGCGAATATGATAAAACCATATTGTTGCATTATCAATTATGATTTATTGGAAGATTATATTGTAGTTTTGTTAACGTAATCGCATTTTTTATGAGAAATGCTACTGTCATAGGGCCAACCCCTCCTGGTACCGGAGAAATGAAAGATACTTTTGGGTATAAATCGTCAAAGTCAACATCGCCGTATAACTTAGAATTATATCGTGTTATGCCAACATCTATCACGCACGCACCTTCTTTTATCATATGTGATTTTATAAAATGTTTTTTGCCGATTGCCGCGATTAATATATCCGCATTTTTTGTGTGCTGTGTTATGTCTTTTGTGCTACTATGTAATATGCTTACCGTACAATTTTCACGCAATAGCATGTGACTTAATGGTAGCCCTACAATTTTCGATCTTCCTATAACTACTGCATTCATTCCTTGCATATTATCGCAGAACACTTTTTTTAATACATACATTATACCTTGTGGTGTACAAGGCGATACATGATGCGTATCTGATATAAGTGCTCCTATATTATACGTAGTCAGAGCATCAATATCTTTATATGGTGATATAATATCGAGTAAAACATGAGAATCTTTTGACATGTGTCGTGGTAAAGGCATTTGAAGTATTATGCCATTTATTTTAGAGTCTTTGTTGACCTCCGCTATACTCTTAGATAGCTCGTCTAATTGGATATTTTCTTCAAACTTCAGCACACGGAACTCTATACCAAGATCTTTAGCTTTAGTTTTTTTTATTTTCACATAAGCGTCGCTGCTAGGGTTATTACCGACCATTATGGCAGTAATGCATGGTACGATATTAAGCTTTTTGAGCGTGTATATTTCTTCTTTTAGTAGAGTGAAAATTTCTTCTGCATATCTAGTACCATTTATAATTTTTGAAGAATGCATATCAGTGATGTAAATTTGCGCTACATTGTGAAATAAATTTTATAAGAATTATAGGATCGATAATGCAGTTATACAACTGGCAAGAATTTTTCGTAAATATTCCTTTGATTTAATACTAATTCTAGAATCTAGAGCAGTAAAGAAAAGTAACTTACCAAATGAATAGAAAGGTTCTTAAGAGTCCTACTTCATAGTTAGAAAATTACAAGATTATTTATGTGATACTAAAATGCAGTAAAAGGAGTGTATTTAATCTGGATATCTAAATTTCTTACATTAGTTCATGAGAATAAAAATTAGCACTATGCTTCCAAGATTTTATGATCCCATCTAAGAATATTTTGTTTTTGCACGTCATATCAATGCTCTTTTGAAAGAAATTTAATGTACAAGATATTCAATCGTATTCTAAATCGCTTTATAGGAGCTACTTTAGGTAAGCATTTACTAACCATCAAGTCTCATCTTATAGATCCGCTTATTAATAGCTATAATAAAGTTAATTCTGTTATCGAGCATCTTCCTTCAAAAAATATTCCTTTTCATTTACCACAATATAAGCAAATACCAATAGTATATGGGCGATATAAGTTAGAGTGTAGTATAATTTGGATGAGCGGCGTAACAGAGTTGAGAAATGTTGAATATCATAATGGCGTGCAGAATATATATGCGATTTCTTTTGCAGCGGTTATATGTCAAGGACCTATTAATAGTATTGGTCAGGTATGGATTAATGGTAGTGGTATATTGTATTCACAATACACTCGAATTAGAGGATATTATGGCACGGAAGATCAGATGCCAGATCCGCTATTGCAACGTATACATGGCGTGAATTCTACTTCTGCTCATAGAGGTTTAGCTTATATTGTTTTTGAGAATTTTATTGTACCTCATTACAATTATCATATTCCTAAGGTAGAAGTAGAGGTTTTGGCTTTATGTGATGTAGGAAATGAAATATCATTAAGAGTAAAATCTATAAATCTCGTTCCAGGTTATGGAGAATTTGTATACGACACTGTCGTACAATCAAAAATTTTTAGAGAAAGTAGCAAGTCAAATCCTTGTCAAAGAGAAGAAGTTATCAATATAAATCAGCATCATACCGTTCAAGTTGCAAATGTAATAATTGCTCTTGAAGATATGGCTCGTACTTTACCGAATGTTAAATGGGTGTCTGTTATAGTGAATTGGTTTGCTACTACGTACGACACTAAAGATGCTGCAATAAAGCCTGGTGTAGAATTTAAAAGTGCTGACATTATAACATCTCCAGATTTGTGGAGTGTATGTTTTCATGAAAGAAATGATGCTGAGCTTATAAAAAGAGATCAAGCAGGTAAGCTAATATATGGTGGTACACCAAGCGACATAAGCGTTATAAGATTAGTAAGAGAGCTTAAAAGTAGACAGTATAAAGTTATGATCAATCCAACTTTACTTGTGAATGAAAATGACAAACCATGGAGAGGAAAAATGATTTGTGACGCTTCTAATTTAGAGGATTTTTTTAATAAAAGTGATGGTTATAATAATTTCATTGCTCACTACGCTAGGATTTTAGGAAATAGTATTGATGCTTTTTTGATAGGATCGGAACTTGTAAGTATTATGGCGTGTAGAAACGATGATGGAGACTTTGTTGCAGTAAAGGAGATGAAAAAACTAGCTGCAAACGTGAGAAAAATATTACCTAGTAATGTTTTGATATCGTATGCTGCTCATTGGTTAGAATATCACCATACTGATGAAGGGTGGTATCATTTAGATGATTTATGGAGCGATCCAAATATAAATTTTATTGGAATAAACAACTACATGCCTCTTATAGAAGAGCATACGTCTAACTATGATGTAAAAGATATTATAAAATATTTTGATAGTGGGGAAGGGTATGATTATCTCTATGAGAGGAGTGGCACTTATATAGATAAAATTACTCTTTCAAAAGAATATGCATGGAAAAATATCGAATGGTGGTGGAGTAATTTACATCGTAATCCCAATGATGTTATAACGTCATGGGTTCCGAAAAGTAAGAAAATTTGGTTTACGGAATATGGTTTTCCATCGATGAGTGTAGCTACTAATCGACCAAATATGTTTTTAGAGCCTGATAGTGAGAATTTTTATAGAGATATAAATTTTCTTATACAGAAATCTTGTATTGTTGCAATGGAAGAGAGATGGCAAAATTCGGAATGTGTGGAAAATTTATTTTTATGTGCTTGGGATGCAAGACCATACCCAACATGGCCTGTTAGATATGACGTATGGAGTGATACTGATATGTGGGAAAAAGGATATTGCGTACAAGGTAAACTAGGTATGTGTTCTCTTGGTACAATTATGAATGATTTATGTCTGAGAACTCAGTTATCTAAAAATAATATCGTTACTTCTAACTTAATTGAGGAGGTAGATGGGTTTGCAATTTTACAAAATCTAACATGTGAAGAGATCATTCATCAGCTGAAAGAAGTATTTTTATTTGAGATTGTAGAAGATGGTTATAGTATAAATTTTATTTCTCGTAGAAATACGAGAAAACTATTCATGTCTGTGGATTATCTTTTACAAGAAGAAGGTAGTCTCAAAGCATCTAAATTATGTGAATTTAATGATGTGCAACAATTTGAGTTTTCATTCATGGATATGAGTACTGGTTATGATGGATTTGTAGTGAGCTATATAAGTGAGAGTAAAGCTAAACAAATAAGCGTTTCGTATGCTACTAATATTGTAATTAGTCGCTCATATGCAAAGCATCTGCTGGAGAATATAATAAAAGAATCATTTGTACATTTAAAGCAGTATGAAATGCGTATTGGGTTATTACATCATATTATACCATCTGATATATTGATTATAAAAATTGGTGAAAGTGAAGTATGGTTAAAAGTACTTATAACGGTAATGCATAACAGTTGCTTACACTTATTTTGTCATGAAGAAAGGATTGTTAAAAATTCACTACTTAATGAACATTAGTGTTTTTTTACCTGTAAAAGAAAAAAATATTCTAAATATATATTTCAATAATATATGTATCATATACAATCTTGATATATGAAATAAAGCTTTGTTTGGATGAAGTGCTATATAATGGCATTCATTATAATGCTAGTTTTGCTACCGGATTTAGCTTGTTATGCGTCATCTAAAAAAGAGGAAAATAGATGTTCTCGTTTTAATGCGATATATCAAGGTAATTGTAATGGTAAGATACTAGCTCTTCACATTAGAAGGTTAACAGGTGGTACTATAGAAGTAACTTCTCCAAATCCGTTCAATGCTTCATATAAGGTTTCAATTTATGAATGTATGTCGCACAGAGATCCTTTAAATCGTCATACTGGATGTGCATATAATTATCTAAAACAGAAAGAGGTATTTACCTTTAATCCGTCTCAAGTGAATGATATCAGATCATATTCTGAAGGTTCATTATGTAAAAGTGGTGTTTTTTATAAAAAATCGGGCAAAATTGTGACTTGTTTATACTCTTATCCAACTGGTGATATCGATACATCTACCCTTTCAGAGGTACAAAGTAATGTATTGAATGAGTTATACTCTTTTCAAAAAACATGCAACAAAGACAATGCTTATGTATGTGTATGCGGAATAGTAGAAGAACATTATCTGGAATTTCATAATGATTTTCAAAGTAGAAATGTAATTGGATGTGTACCAATGATCACACTTCCACCACCACCAACTTTTAACCAAATTGTTACTCCTGTAGTAGTAGTTTCTATACAATCACCTAGTGGAGATTTACAGAAATGGTTTGAAGGAATTGGTAGTACATTTGATGCTCCAACCGTCCAAGTGCAGTCTTCTTCTATTAGTATGTATGAAAGCCCACCAACAATAACATTGCAGTACTCTTTTGATAAACCTGAAAATCTACAGAATTGTCAAAAATTACCGAATGTACCTGGAACATTTTGTCCATCTATCTCAATTGATGGTAGTTCAATATGCGTTACTCAGAATTTTACTGATGGTAGTTCTTCGAGTTCACTTGGGTGTGTTCCCCGTCCTTCTATAGGCGAAAGATCGAATATAGTAATTATGCCATACTATAATTACGGTAACACTAGTACGCAGTCGGTAGTGGTAGGGGTGCTACAATCGATGAATGATACAATTACACCTATACCGGCAACAGGAACGTTAATAGGTACAGATAGTAATGGTGCTCCATTATATCTCGATCAAAACTATAACTTGGTAACATTATCAAGTAGTAATCAATTCCAGAGTGCAGAATGTAGTCTTGCTAAAAATCTTGGAAGTAACATAGGCGATCCTTCTGCTCACGCATGTAAGTTATCTAGTGGTTATACTATAAAAATCGCAACTCTTATGTCTAGTGATGGTACTACGCCACTCACCAGTATAGGGGAGTATTATATGCTTTCTAGAGAATATGTTCCACTTAAGACTACTAGTGTATACAGTAAGAAAAAAAAATCTCCTGAGGAGATAAAATATTACAGTTATGCTCAATCTATAGTGGGGTTACAGAGTTATTCTAATAATATTGAAGGTACCTACAATCTTAGTATTAAAGCATTGATTTTGGGTAATAGTGCTCAGCAGAAGTATATGTATCTTACTTCATCGGGTGGTGAATGTGGTAAAAATTGTGAAATATTCGATGAATCGGAGGAAGATGCTGAGTATCCTGGAATTTCGACACTTAAATCTAATGTGAAAATGAAATTAAGCGAGATAAAAGCAAAAGTAGAGTATTATGCTAAGGAAATAATTCCAGATGCGCAGTCTATAATAAGCGATAATCCACAGATTACTGAGAATGCAAAAGTAAAAAATTTCATCAACAATCCTAAAATCACTAATTATAAAAAAGCTAAAAATGATCTAAAGAGAGAGAAGGAGAAGTTAGAAGATGATGTATGTCCTCCTAAGCATTGTTGGAATTGTTCATCTTGGAAGATTGGTGCTGCATCAGCTAATGCAATCGCACTTTATGTACCGGGAGGTTGGAGGACTAGAAAAGCTAAATATTGTTATTGTGGAGATGATGATGGATTATGTCATGCAGTAGATAATCAAGATTTGCTTTCTCTAGCACAAAGTAATCAAAGTGGAATTGAATATTTATCAGATAAATACAACGACGATAGCGATAAAGGTCAGAAAAAAATGAAATCAAATATAGAGTCACAAGCAGACTCTATATTATCAAAATATAATTATTGTTCATGTGCTTTATGTACGAGAAGTACTACTCAAGAAAAAGAAAATATAAAAAACACTTATCGAACTTATAGGAAGCAACTTCCTTCGATAGGTACAATACGCTCTTATTTTAATAAAAGACAAGAAGAACCAGTTGTTACAGAGCAAATCTTTATGGATAGAGCTGTTTGTCCAGGGATTTATGATGGTCCGGACAATATATATACGCATATTCCAGATAAAATTTGTATAATGAGTGCTAATACTGGATGGGATTTTATTTCAGGTAATAATAGACCAGATAATACAAATGTAACTTCTATTTTGTTACCGCCTCAACCAGTATGCACTAACCTTCCGTCAACGTGTAATATTTCTTCTGGGGCTGTACCAAATGCTACAATAGATAGTATCATTTCATCCCCTGTTGAGATCGATACGGCGAGTGGGAAGCCGGTAAGTATAAGACAACTAAGGCAAAAACTTAAATCACCACCTTCTTCCGGTAATAGTACAAGCACTTCCTCCACTACGACATCCCTTCCATCTAGCGTAAGTGTTAATACGATGGCAAGTGTTCAATGTAATAAAGGATATACTCCTGCTCCTGGTTTCTCTACTTACAGCTTCACTTTACCTCCTTTACCTTGCCATAAAAAAGCTTCTGAGGAGAGTTGCCCTGCATCACAAGGTAGTACAGCTACTAATACCTCAAGTACATCTTCTACTACTACAAGTACATCATCTTCTTGCCAAGGTAGTACAACCGCTACTGCAAGTACAACTACTAGTACTACCGCAAATACAGCAACCGCTACTGCAACAAGCACATCTTCTACTCCTCCCCTTCTTATGGAGTATAATGGTTATGATATGGTAACATATGGAATGTCTTCTTGTGTGATGGTTGAGCAAAAGGTACCGCCTTATATTTATTTTTACTATTATAATAATATAAATTCGACACCAACGATTGACATATCTGATGTTTATGGGACGTTTACTGATTGTAGAGGTAATGTATTTGGGGTTGGGAGTTGCGGAATTTTATCTGATTCGTTTTGTTTCGGTGGGATTTGTGGATACAGTATTATAATGTCTTACAATACTCCTATTGTGCAGAAAAGTATTTCCTCAGATTCAGTAATATTTTCTGGAAAAGTTTCAATAGGTACCATGTTAGGTGACCCTTATGCAGGAGATGGTTTTGTTGCTATTAACACTAATCAATTTAGTGATTGTTATTATGCCCGTGAAGCATGTGCAGCTTTCACTCCATGTCATAATGGGCCATATTGGGAACTGTCTTCTGATGCGTATATTGAAATAGAATTACCGTTAAGTTTTAAAAATTGCATAGATGGAAGTTTTATTTCATCTGTCTCTTGTCTGGGTTCAGCTACTTTCAGGCTATATGGTACAGTAAAGGATACCAATATTACAAACCTTGAATCAATATTACTTGGTACGATCAATACTACAGCAGTATCTCCTACCGCAACATCTATTACAACATCTCCCACCACAGCATCTCCTCCTCTTCTTATGGAGTCTACTTGTAATGGTATGAAAGGAAGTGGTGCATTTTCGTATCAATATGAAGAATTGTTTTATTCTAATGTTTTTGGAGATTGTGAAGGATTTTTTTCTATGGGTATTTATAAAGGTGTCAGAGAGAAGTTCGGCTTTGAATATTATACTAGCGATAGCATATGTGGAGGACCGAGTATTTACTTTTGTGATGTATATAATACTAAGGTAGAAGTTACTGATTGTGCAGGTAATAACATTGGGAATAGAAATGCAGCGTTTTTGTCTAATTCATTTTGTTTCGGTGGGACTTGTGGGTACTATATTATGATGCATCCTAATACTAGGGTTTTGCTGACAAACATTTCTGCAAATTCAGCAATATTTTCTGGAAGAGTTTCAATAGTAATTGGATTAAGCAAGGACAATTATTGGGTATCTTCAGTTGATGGTGGATACTGTAATAGCAACAATTCTTTCTGTGGGACATGTCCATACACTGTTCAATGTCGTGATGGTGGACCGTATTTAGAACTGTCTTATGATGCATATTTTGAAGTAGAATTACCATTAAGCTTTCAAAATGCCTTAGAAGCATGTAACGAAATTTCTTCTGATAATACATGTGCATCTGGTTCAGCTACTTTCAGGTTATACGGTACAGTAGAGGATACCAATATTCCGAATCTTCAATCAATATTCTACGGTCCCGTTATTAATCCTTCAGCACTAATACCTAAAAGTAATAGTAGTACCGCTCCTTCAGCACCAACGCCTCAAAGTGATAGTAGTACCACTCCAACGCCTAGTGCTGAAAGTAATAAATGCGATAGTAGTACTATTGAGGAGAACAAAAATCGTGATAATGCTAGGAAGGAGTTTCAAGAGCTCATGTCAAAAGTTAAGTCTGAAGAGAGGAATATCACTATGAGCGACATAGAAAATACGCAGTATTTGAAGAATTTTAAAGAGCATATAAAATGTACTGGCACTGAAGCAAAGTGTATTGGTGGTGTATTTAGTCAGAATGTATGCATACCAAGTGATGACCCTAGAGTTTCTGGTGTTAATCAAGATTTTTGTATGACGCATATGCCATCATCAAGTAGTACAAGTAGCACAAAGTAGCTACTCTCTATTTACGATGTTCAGTAGATGTTCTTCTTGGTTCAGATGTAAATTCAGTTTTTATCTTGTGAAATACTTGTTTTAAATTGCTGAACCCTTCTACCTCGATGGATGTGCGTAATTCTGATTTTGCAACATTTGCAAGATTTTCTTTCGGTATGATTGCTTTTTTGAATCCGAGTTTTGATGCTTCATTAAGTCTATTGTCTATATAGGAGATTGGACGTAACTCCCCAAGTAATCCTATTTCTCCTATAAAAATTGTATCACGCGTAACTAATATACCGTAATGTGCAGATAATAAAGCGACTGCAACAGCTAAATCTATTCCAGTTTCATTAATTCTCAATCCCCCTACAACATTTAAGTACACTTCTTTATCCATTAATTTAATTCCTATTCTAGAATTAAGTATCGCTATTATCATACCAAGTCTAGGACTATCCCAACCGATAGATAATCTTCTGGGATTTGTAAAAAAAGATTGTGATGTAAGAGCCTGTATTTCTACAATAATACTTCGAGATCCTTCATGAAAAGCTGTGATACATGAACCTGCCACTCCACCATCGTATTGTTGTGTAACAAAGAGTTCTGATGGATTACTTACTTCCATCAATCCTCCGTTTGACATGGTGAATATCCCTATGTCATTTGTAGCGCCATATCTATTTTTAATTGATCTGATAATCCTATGTTGTTTTATATTTTCCCCTTCAAATGAAAGTACTACATCTACCATATGTTCAAGTAGTTTAGGACCTGCTATTTGTCCATCTTTTGTAACATGTCCTACTATAATAACAACGTTGGAGAGCTGTTTTGCAAGTTTTATAAGTTCAAAAGCACAGGCTTTTACCTGACTCATACTACCCGGTGTAGCACCAATTTCTTCTAAGTATATTGTTTGGATCGAATCTACTATCAGTACACAGTTTTTTTTATTGTTATTTACGGTTGCTATAATTTCTAATAGTGAAGTTGTTGTCAGTATTTTTATATCACTTCCAGTAATTTGTAGTCTTTGTGCTCGTATTTTTAGTTGATTAAGTGATTCTTCAGCACTGATATATATGCTTTGTATTCCTTTTAATGCGAGGTTATTACAAAGTTGCATCAATAGTGTTGATTTACCTATCCCTGGTTCTCCGCTCAAGAGAATTGTAGATTGAGCAACTATTCCGCCTCCTAATACTCTGTTTAATTCTTCAAAACCTGTATCGTATCGTGATAATAGTTCTGATTCTGAAGAAGTTAGTTCGTTTATCGGTATAACTTTCTCAAGAATATCTTTTTTAGAAAAATTCTGATGCAAACCGCTTATATTAAAATCTGTTAGCTCCTCTAGTATTGTGTTCCAAGAGCCACAACCATCACATTTTCCAATCCACTTAGCATACTGTGTACCGCATGTTTGGCATATATAAGTTACTTTATTTTTTGACATTCAGAGTAGGCGATAAATATTCAGTAGTATGTATCTTTTTTTAGTTGTTTTGTATCTACATTATAACTGTTCCGTTATATTAACTCTTATCATGCTAAAAGGCTAAAACTCAAAGGCTAAAATATTTTTTCTTTGAAGTTAAAGGTGAATTTAGGTCTATAATCTTTTCGATGTATGATCGCATTTATCGGGAGGAATAGTACATCTATGAAAGTTTTGAGCATTATTTTTCCTTTGAATTCTATTTCATTTTTTTGCATGTCGGCTCCGCCAGTTCCAGTAATTGTAAACATATCGCTCTCTATATTACATCCAATTAAAGATATTTTGTTTAAGCTTAGATCTGAGATATAGCATTTACTGTCTTGTATACTGATTTGCTGTTGCATAGTTATAATTTTTGCAATATTTGTCATGCTAGGATACAGCGACAGAATTCGTGTAGCGATATTTATTAATTTATTATTATGAATGTCGAGATTTGATATCAGTAGTATATTTTCATCTAAGTGTTGTTTTTGTCCAATTGTTTTAAAATTAGTACTAAGTTTTACATTTCCTTTCTTAAATTGTTGAAGATTTGCAAATTTTTCAACTAATGACATCACATTTTGCAATTGCACTGATAGCTTGTCATTTGCGTATGTGATTCCATAATGTCCGGTATTTCCAATGCTATTTGTAACACATGCGAATTTTGTATCTTTTTCATCACTATTTCGAATGTAATTCAGCAGTGTATTACTCAATCTAATTTTTTGCCCCAGTAATATGTTTTTTATATCAAGTGCTAATGATATAGCATAATTATTTCTTTTATTATTATACAAGTTCAAAATATCTGTAATGGTTAACCCCGATAGATTGAGGGTATTTTGTTTAATATCAATAGATATACTATTACCATCCTTTTTAATTATTGTTTTTTCTTCTTTTGAGATTGCATGCGTAGGGGTTATGGTGAAGATTTTTTCATTATTTTCGTTATTAACAGTTACGGTACCATCATACGATATTGCAGAACTGCTTAGTGAGAATTTATATGTATTATCTATTTTATATACCGTGGCATTAACGTCAGTAATATTAACTGGATTTACACTTCTATATATTGATATATATGGGCATTTTATATTAATTGTTTTGAGATATATTTGATTATTTATATCGAGCGAAATAAATGTATCGAGTCTGTCTTGAGGTGTGATTTTTGTATCGCCAAAATATATTGGATTATAAATAGATGAACGCACTATAAGTTGATTTGCTCTGTTTGCACCAACAAGTGAGACCGGTGTTATTCCAAAATTCTTTTGTTTTAGTTTGCTGAAAGCAAATATCTTCTCTTTGCATTCAGAAAAATTAAAATCACTATTCTCTACTATTTCTTTGTTCTTTTGAGCTAAGCTGTAATTGAGAAAAGCTTGATGTACGTTTTTAGAATTATGGCATTCTGTATACACTTGAATTGTATCTTTATGCCAAGATAGCAATACATTACTTAGTTTGATATTTGAACCTAGTAGTTGTTGTATCTGATGCGTATATGAAGTATTTTTCAACGCTATCTTATCTATATATCCGTTTATTTTAAAGATAGGTATATTACTTTTAAGTAAATCGAATTGTAAATTCATTAAAAACATTCCTTCTGTATTCTGTACGTCGAAATTATCATCGATAATGTTAACAATACTTTTTACAGATTTTTGAGTAAAAAGTGCCTTTATAACGTCTAAATATGAGATTATTTTACCATCGATATAGTATGTTATATCCATGAGATTTTTGCGAGCTCCAAGTGTGATATCAGCTTTTCCGTTTGGTATATATAGTAGATTATTTTTCTGAAACTTATGCTTTGATGATATTTTAGAGAAATCGGCATATGCATTTTTTGCGTCTAAATGAATATTTGTTTCTTTATTATAAAATTTTCCACTTATAGCTACATTTTCTCCAGATACTATTGGAAACAGTAGTGATAATGGAGCAAATTTCGAGTTTACTGTGTTAGCATTCCAAGAGAATGATTTTATTTTATTCTCGATATATGAAAATCTTAATTCTCCTCCTTCCGCTATATTATCAAAAAATACGTTTTCTTGTATGAATTTTTTAGCTTTTTTTTCTAATTTCCGAGGCCAGTACATCAGAAAATCATTTCTCGAAATTCGAGAGGTATTTTTTATAAAGAAGTCAAATTGTGGTATCTCATACTGATATTGTAAGTTAAATTGTGCTGTTATCATATTATCAGTCGTGATCTTTCCATTGCTAATATTGAGAATTTTACTCTTTATGTTTAAAGAGCCATTACCAGTAATATTATCTAATTTTTCACTATCGTAGAAGAAGATATTTTTCGCATATACATCATGAAAGTCAAAAGATATGTCAAAAAGATGTGGAGCACTTTGATTTATGGAGATTTCATAATTAGTTTTGAGTGGGATATCCTTTTTGGTTGGTTCATATTTTGTAAAAGCAATATTTGTTTTGCTACTGATGTATGTATTATTGTCGAATTGCGGTCCAATAATTGTATTCAGCTTGATTGAATACCGCGTTGTATGCCTTTTAGCTATACCGGTACTTTCTACATCGTATTTTTCGTGATTGTCATTTAGATTTATTGTGAGTTTTTCAAGTAGTATTTGTTCTTTTTGGCTATATTGTAGAGTAATATTTTGTAGTTCTACTTTATGAGGTGCTAATGCAAGTATTTTAGAAAGTGCTTTAAAATTTATGTGCTGAGCACCGGTACTTTTTATATATTCATTTAGTGTACATAAGATTTCTGTATCGATCTTGTAATCTGAAAGCAATATGGAATCAATCGAAAGAAACGACCATGGTAGGAGTGAAAGTGAAATTTTTGTACTTGGAAGAGCATATTGAAAATGTGGAGAAACTTTATCTGTGATAAGAGTAGTGCACTGAATTTCAAGAGATGATAAGAAATTTCTAAATTTCAGTTCTACATTTTGAAATACTAATTCTTTATCATTAGGCAACTCTATATATTTCATCGCAATATTCTGTGCAAGCAATATTTGATGCTTCGTGAGTCTGATGTGTAATAGTGTGAGAAGTGAAATAAACAGCATTATGAGTAGTGATACTACGATAATGCTTTTTGCTATCTTCCGTATTTGATATGATAAAGTGCTTCTCATAGAAAATTTATCTATTTTGAAGAGATGTCTGTTAGTACTAAAATCCTAGATTTTTCATCATAAGTACTATTAATAATAGTGCTTTGAAATTTAAATCTCTTTGAGGCTTCTAGTATTTCGTATTCTATATTTTCACCTTTCATCAGAAAAATACTAACGTTCAGATGAGATAGGCATTCAAAGTTTCGTATACAAGCGTTGAGTAATTTTTTTACAGTTGAAAAAGCCAATGCCGTGATCGTTATGCAATTGTTTATAGCAATAGGTATTTGCATTGCTTCTACTTTTTCTATTCTACTATTTATGATTTTAGCGTCTAAATTTAACTTTGATACTGCTAATGTAAGAAATGCACACTTTTTAGAATTAGAATCCACCATTATAACTTTAGCTCCCAAAATACTCAGTATAATACTAGGTAAACCATTACCGCTACCGATATCTAATATGAGGGATTTGGAGTTAAATTTTAGTATGGTAAGATGCAATTCTACAGATCGCATAACGTAATTTAGCAGCTTACTAAACTGTAACTTTGAAGAGCATAAATTTACGTGATTGTTCACTTGTTGTAGTATAGCTAGATATTCTACTATCTTTTTATACGCTCCGAATTGTATGCTTTCTATTAAATTTATATCTTCTGTTTTCATACAGTGCCGTATCAAGTACGAATTTTGATGTTCATAGGTGAAATTCTAGCAGAAAGTATGATTGACAACTAGTAATTTTTACGCTGTAATTTTGGCTAATTCTCTTGATGTAGAAAATGTTAATTGTATGCAAACGGTGAATGCTTTTTTCGCTAATATTGGAAGATTACCTTCTTTTATTCTCTGTGTAATTGGAATGATGTTTACAAGGAAAATTTCAGTTGTGATGTTTAGAAGTTGTGTGTTGGAATTTGGCTTTTTTTCTTTACCTATTATTAGTTTAACTGCTGCGTTTACTGGTGCTGTTTTAGCACTACAAAGCTATACTGGTTTATCAGCAGTAAATCCAGAAATGCTTCTTAGTAGTATGATTGTAGTATCGATTACTAGAGAGTTGGGACCAGTGTTAAGCAGTTTGATGTTTACAGGACGGGTAGGGGCTAAGATAGCAGCGGAAGTTTCTAGCATGAAAAATAGCGAGCAAATAGATGCAATGTACACATTAGGTGTCGATCCAATTAGGTATTTAGCTATACCAAGAATAATGAGTGGAGTAATTTGCATGCCATTTCTTGTGATGATTGCTGATGTAATAGGTATAATAGGCGGAGGAGTTGTCAGTATAATGATTCTCGATTTTAACTATGAGACGTATGTTAGTAGTTCGATCAACGCATTTAAGCTTGTAGATTTTAGTTCTGGTCTTATCAAAGCCTTATTTTTTGGGTTAATTAGTACTTCTGTATCTTTTTATCAAGGCTTTAATTCTGACTATAGTGCTTCTGGCATCGGAAAAGCGACTACCGAAGCGGTAGTATGGTCTTCAGTGCTAATCATGTTTGCAAATTATATTCTAACAAACATAATGTTCAATGCTACTGTATAATTGATTAAAGATAATAATGCATATCTCATATTTGAAAGAAGCAAGTCAATCAAGTAGTTGGGTTTTTAAAGAATCATTTAGTTTATTGAAGCATATTAATAATAGTGTTCCATCAAAAGGGTTTGTACTTTTTTCGACGGGATATGGCCCCTCCGGTTTACCGCATATTGGTACATTTGGAGAAGTGGTTCGTACTGTTATGGTTCAGGAAGCGTTCAAGAGAGTAACAAATTTTCCTACAAAGCTGATCTGCTTTTCAGATGATAAAGATGCAATGAGAAAGATTCCTGATTTCATTGCAAATGTGGAAGAATATCAAAAGTATATAGGTTTACCTCTGAGTGAAGTACCAGATCCGTTTGGTAAGGATGATAGTTATGCGGTAGCAATGAATAAAAAGTTGTGTAAATTCTTGGATGATTTTGGTTTTCAATACCAATTTATGAGTGCAACTGAGTGTTATAGGAATGGAATGTTGAATAGTGGAATAGTAATTCTTCTTCAGCGTCATCAAAAAGTATTGGATCTAATATTACCAACTCTTCGTGACGAACGAAGAAAAACGTATAGTCCATTCCTTCCGATATGTAAGCGTACTGGGGTAGTATTACAGGTAAAAATAGACGAGATAGATCTAGAAAAGAATACTGTAAGTTATACTGAGCCAGTTACTAATGATGTGATAGAGGTATCAGTTTTAAATGGAGAGTGTAAAGTGCAGTGGAAACTCGATTTTGCTCTAAGATGGAAAGTGCTACAAGTTGATTTTGAGATGTATGGAAAAGATCATCTAGTGAATGGTGCAATATATTCCAAGGGATGTAAGATTATTGATGGCATTCCTCCGCAGCAGATGTACTATGAATTGTTTTTGGATGAGAATGGTGAAAAGATATCAAAGACGAAGGCGAATGGTATTACAGTAGAGCAATGGTTAAAATATGGTCTTACCGACTCACTTGCCTATTTGATGTATATATCTCCTACTTCAGCTAAAAAAATATCTCTCGGACTAATTGTAAAATACATGGATGAGTATATCAGGGATTTTAGGAAATACTTCGAATTGCTCAAAAATATCGAAAAAGCAGATGATTCTGAGAAAAGTGGATATATGAAGCTTATTTTTATGAATCCAATTTTCTACGTAGAGATTGCAAAACAAAATAATATACATTTTGGTAAGATAGATAGTTATGACGATTGCTTAGGGCGATATGTCGTAGATGCTACTGAAGCTGATGTGATGATGGGCTTTTTAGAGGCAAAGATTGATTACTCTATGATTTTAAACTTAATTGGTGCTTTTCGCTCTTCTTCGTATGAGATGATTTGTGCTTATATCTTAAAATACATAACGAAGTACAATTCTTCGATATCGGTAAATGCAAATATGCCGCAGATGATAATATTACTTATAAAAAAAGCACTTATCTTCTATGAAGATGTATATAAAGTAAGTAAACAGTATAGACGTCCTAATGATACTGAGAGGGAAGCAATGCTGATATTATACGAGAAATTCGAAAAAATAGTTAATATGGATTGTACTGAAAGTGAAATCCAAAATGCTATATATGATACTGCAAAGGTAGTTGATATAGCTCCACAAGCTTTTTTCACAGCATTATATGAAATCTTATTAGGAACTAATAACGGACCAAGATTAGGTTCTTTCTTTTATATATATGGGCTAGATAACGCGTTAAATTTAATAAAAGAGTGTTTATCAAAAGAATAAGCTACATAATTTTGCTAGTTTTTTGTTATAAAGTTTAAAATTTTATTTTGTATGAAAATCACTTTTTGTATTTCTCCTTTTATATATTTTGAAACGATATGAGAGAGTTTAGCTTGTTGTTCAACTTCTTCTTGAGAGCAGTTTAACTGTACTTCCAAAATATTTCTTGTTTTCCCATTTATTTGTACAGCTATTTTCACTGTTTCACTTTGAGAGTATTGTATATCATATGTAGGCCATTTCATCTTCGAAAGAGTAAGTTTTGAGTCGGTAATTTTACTCAATATTTGATTACACTCTTCAGTAATATGAGGGGCGATTGGATTAAGTAATCTAACTATCATCCATAAAGCAATCGCTTTTAGCTCAAGTGATTTTACTTCGGTAGTCAATACGGTGTTAGATAGTTCTCGTATGAAAGCAATCGCTTTATGAAAAGAGTGTTTTTCATAACTTTCTGTAACAAGACGTATTGTTGTATGGATACATCGAAGCACATTAGAATCATTAGTAAAAGCATATATTTTTATATACTGCATATGTGAATCTTCACTGAGTGTATACTTTATATTTTGAGTAGTGATACTTACAATTTCGCGATATATTTTATTAAGGTACTTACAGATTCCATCTATACCTACATCTGACCATTCTATATCCTTGTCAGGTGGAGAGTCAGATAGCATAAACATTCTCACTGCATCGGCTCCGAATTGTTCAATAGCATCATTAGCATCAATTCCATTTAACTTTGATTTACTCATTTTTTCTATGCCAACGAGATGCACTTCTCGTCCATTTCTAGAGTCTATATAACGCAGATATTCTGTTTCATTTATTTTTTTCACATATTTAACATCTACCCATTTCTTTTCTTCATTTTTGTATGCGGCATGGCATACCATGCCTTGATTCAACAGTGCTGTAAATGGTTCTTGGAACTTTATATAGCCTAATTGATGTAATGCTTTTGTGAAAAATCTGGAGTATATTAAATGCATTACGGCATGTTCTGCTCCACCTACATACTGATCTACAGGTAGCCAGTGATTAAGTTGGTTTGTATATGTTGCATTATTTTTCCATTCTTTGAGTGGTGTATCTGGAAGTATGAATTTTAAAAAATACCATGAAGACTCTACAAATGTGTCTAATGTATCGGTTTCTCTTGTAGCTTCGGATCCGCAAATATGGCATTTCACATTTAGCCATTCTGATTTACATAAATTCCTGTCTTCTGGAAGTGATATCGGTAATGATTTTTCATCAGCCGCTATCGTTCCACACTTTGAGCAATATATTACTGGTATTGGACATCCCCAATATCTTTGTCGTGAAATACTCCAATCTCTAAGTCTGAAATTGACCGCACGATTTCCTATTTTATTACTTTCGAGATATTTGATAATTCTATTTCTAGCATCTTTAATTGAGAGTCCTGTAAGAAAATCTGAATTGATCATCATTTCATCTTGTATTACAGATATAACGGGAAAACTGTGTGCTTTTGCGACTTCAAAATCTCTCTCATCGTGGGCTGGGCAACCGAAAACAGCATTTGTCCCGTATCCATCTACAATATAATTTACGATAATTAAAGGTATTTCTGTATTACAGATAGGGTGTAGAAAACGAAGATTAGTAATGATACTATGTTTTTCTTTAGTTGCACTCTCTGCTTCCATAGTGCTAGATTTTTTCCATTCTTCCAGAATTGCGTGAATACGATTATCATTTTGCGCAAGTTTTTTTGCTACTGAATGAGTAGAACTAATAGCGATAAATGTGCATCCAAAAATTGTTTCAGGTCTTGTTGTGAAAACAGTTATGTCATTCAGATCGTGGTGGATGGCAGTACTATCTGAAATGCGAAATATCATTTCAGCTCCTTCTGATTTTCCAATCCATTTTTCTTGCATCGATTTAATCCTGAGTGGCCATTTTTCAAGAGATAAAAGATCTTGTAGTAGGTGTTCTGCAAAATTTGTAATCTTGAAAAACCACTGTGTAAGCATTTTTTTTTCAACTACAGCTCCTGAACGCCAACCTTTGCCATCTATTACTTGTTCGTTTGCGAGTACTGTTTTATCGATTGGATCCCAGTTCACTTCACTTTCTTTTTGATATAGAAGACCATGTTTAAGCATCTCTATAAAGAGGTGTTGTTGATCTGCACAATAACTTGAAGAGCATGTCATAATTTCTCTATCCCAATCATAAGAAAATCCACACTTTTCTAATTGCTCTTTCATTGTTTTTATATTTCCTAATGTCCATTCTTTAGGATGTACATTATGTTCTATTGCTGCATTTTCGGCGGGCAATCCAAATGCATCCCATCCTACTGGATGTAAAACGTTATACCCTAAAGCGTGTTTAAAGCGTGCTATTGCATCAGATATCGAATAATTTCGTATATGTCCCACATGCAACTTCCCAGAAGGATATGGAAACATCGAAAGTACGTAGTATTTTTTCTCATTTGCCTCGGAATTTGATATTGAAAAAGTTTTATTTTCTTTCCAATATCTCTGCCATTTATCAGCAATTTTAGAATGGTTATATCGTGACATATTACTTATAAAACGTCGTACATGACGTATGTACACTATAATAACAATAACTTATTACTGTGCAATAATTCTTGTAGAATTTGGATATATTCAGTACATGACTATTCTTATAACGATATTGATTCGCTTTTAAATGTCCTCATTACATCCTCTATTATTTCATTCATACATGGATAAGAATGTATGAGTAATGACATGTCGTTAATGTCAATACCATTCTGTATTGCTAATATTATCTCTCCAATTAGTTCTCCAGCATTATACCCTACTATTGTAGCTCCAAGTATTTTTAAATCCTCCCCTATAAGTATTTTAATAAAACCTTCATCTGAACATGAAAGAATTGCTCTATGATTATTTTTGAAGTGAGCTTTTACTGCTTTATAATTTAGATTATGCTTTTTCAGTTCCTTCTCAGATAATCCAACAGATGCAATTTCTGGTTGAGTATAAACTACAGAAGGTATTGCGTTATATGTTATTTTGTAATTCAAATTATACATTTTATTTACTACAAACCTACCTTCCGCTGCTGCTTTATGAGCAAGCATTATACCACAAACTACATCTCCTATAGCATATATATTCTTTATACTGGTTTGCATATTGTTATCGACAACTATTGCTCCTCTTTCGTCGACTTGTATTTGTACATTTTGTAATTCAAGACCATCGGTGTTTGGGATTCTTCCTACTGCTACTAGTAATATATCGACATCAGTTATCTGCCCATGATTATTTGAGGAGATATAATTAATAGTTAAAAAATTCTCATTAGTGACACTACTAACTGTTTTTTGTTTGTTGATTTCTGTAATTGAA
Organism: Candidatus Fokinia cryptica; assembly: GCF_034359305.1. Lineage (NCBI taxonomy): Bacteria > Pseudomonadati > Pseudomonadota > Alphaproteobacteria > Rickettsiales > Candidatus Midichloriaceae > Candidatus Fokinia > Candidatus Fokinia crypta. The sequence continues at coordinate 319,466 of NZ_CP110343.1, forward strand.
GCGTTGGAAAAAATCTTTATCTTTTTAATATTTTTGAACTGTTCTTGTGCAACTAAAGCAACATCATCGTCCATGTTATTGAGTATATGATTGCCATGCTCAAGTATAATAATTTCAGTTCCTATTCTACCAAATGCGATTGCAATTTCAGCTCCTATTGCACCACCACCTAATACTACTATTTTTTTTGGTACAGTTTTAATATTGAGAATTTCTTTTGATGACATAATAGATTTTCCATCCATTTTAATATTATGCATCTCTCTACTTTTTGAACCTGTAGCGATTATGATATTCTCCGCTACTACTTTTTTTCCGTTAGTGACTAATATGGTATTCTTATCAATAAAAGAGCCTAAACCTGTGATTTTATCTATTCCGTATTTCTGGAAGGAGTATTCGATTTTTTCAGAAATGCTTTGTGTGATGTTATTTTTATGGTGGCACATATCATGCATCGAAAATGTAACATCGTTATATTGTACTCCATTGTGAATATTTGAGTGTGTGCTTCGGTAGTAGTCATGAGTGACATTTAAAAATACCTTAGAAGGTATGCAACCATGATTTACATACGTACCTCCGATACGTTCTTCGGCGTTTATGCATACTACTTTTTTACCTAGTTTAGCGGCTTCAATACTTGCTGAATAGCCTCCTACTCCTCCTCCAAGAACTGCTAAATCATATTTAATGTGCATGGATAAAAATTAAAAGTTATTTATAATTATTTATATATTGATAATAAATTCTCTTACTTTTGCATGAGATATTTAACTCTAAAATAGAATATTTATAATTATTTTTTATAGCAAACTGTATAGCTCTTTCTTTGCTACTAAATCTTATCTGTACTTGGCAATAAGGATTAATGCACATAGTCCACCCAGTAGCTATATTTATCCCCAAGTAGTTATCTGGTTTGACGTTGAAATACATTATCCAACCTAATACTTTCCCTCTTTGTGGCGTAAGTTTTACTTCTTGAGATATTATAACGCTTGAATTACTCATCATTTGCACCATAAAAAGTAGGATCTTTGAAATGAAAATCTGACTTATTGACGCCGTGATTCAGTTTGGCATTGCTTAAAGTAAGGAGAGAATGAATTTTACCAAATCTGTAAACTATAATACGCCTGATAGAGAGTACGGTATTTTCTACAATATTCTGAAATTCTACTTTAATCTCGGTATTCTCATAATCTTCAACTTCTTTTCCCATAATAATACCACTCATCCACAAGGATGTAATATCGCCATCTATATCACACCTTTTCACATGTAATTGTTTTTGTAGGTTTACAATATTATTACCTATGATTTTTAGTAAAGCAGTATTACGTATTGGTACGTAACTTGCTTCTTTCAATTCAAAATCATAATGTAACATCACGTTCGCATCCTGTGATAACAGTAGTATCTTTTTGGGGCTATGATACTCCATTTTTATACTTGCAGGTCTGAGCCATGTAATATAACCCTTGCTTATGCTATTGCTAATGTGTTCTACAAAATCTGCTTTAATGCTATTTGTAGCGTTTATAGATCGCACCACAAACTGTATATCTGAAGTAGAACAATCTCTTCCGAAACACGTATCGGAATGCAAGAGCACAAAACCTAATAACAGAATGCGAGAAATATGCAAAATGCTCGAAAACATACACGGTTTAGTAACGATTATATCTATTTTCAATCGGGAAAACTATATCAAATCTATAGATTGCAGTGCTACCTTCTAACTTGTTTAGTAGCGATGCAGGTATTTCATCTATATTTAATGGATTGGTAAGTAAATTCCTAGTATTGAGCGTGCCGAGTTCCTTACTGTTAATACTCATATCAATGTGTGGAGTCTTGTGGATTATTGCTGGCATTATAGTGAAGAAAACGTACATTCCTTTTTCGTCCGTGATGGAAGTGCCACTACCGGTAAAAAATCTATCACACTCCTTGAACATACTAGTATATTCAGCATCTGGCTCTTCCCTCGCTAAAGGTGCTTTAACGCTTTCGCAATATTTTTGTGATTTACCATATGAATCTACTTGCCATATTTCTACAACTGCGTTCCGCACAGGATGACAATGATTATCCAATACGTGTCCTATAAGTGCTATTTTCACTCCAGCTGCTTCTGTTTCAATATTTTGATAATGCCTTAAATTATTAGACTTATATATGTTTTCAGGTTTTTCTTTTAGAATTTCCTTATTATCTTGTGTACGTTGGCAATTTTTCACAATATTTAGTAATAATTCAACTGAATTGCTTTTTGCATTATCTTTGATATCTGAAGCTAAACTGATACTTGGCATCAGTAGTATCATAGCAACTATACATAATGTTCTTAT